>SLFF01000043.1 GCA_007124395.1 Thermomicrobiaceae bacterium
CGAACAAGTGTCGCCCGGACCTTCGTCATCATCTTGTTGCCATAAACTGGCCGGGTAGCCACCAGCTCATCGCCTTCGATGTCCAGCGCCGAGCAGTCCGGCAAATGAGCCAGTTCATGTTTACCGGCAATGAATCCGGCAATGTCACGTCCAGCGGTGGTTCCTGCCAGCAGCAGAACGCCCGGACTGATCTTCTCGATCGCCGCATCGAGCGCCGCCGCGTAGCCATCGACCGTAATCACCGAAAGTTCCGGTGCGTCGGCTACCATCACCCGGTCAGCACCTGACTGCCCGACGGTCCCGGCAGCATCAGTCACTCCACTGCCAATTACCAGGGCGATCAATTCCCGGCCAGACTCTTGTGCCAGCGCTGCGCCGGCCGTCAACGCTTCATATGATGTCCCACGAACGGTTCCCTCGTGAGATTCCAGTGCAATCAGGATTGGTGTCGCTTCAGCCAATGGATGGTCCTCTCTGGCTCGATCACGCCGGTCTAGATCAGTTTCTTCTCTGCAAGGAAGTTCACCAGTTGCTCGACAGCCTGATCTGTGTCTTCCTCTTCCACGATGATCCCCTGAGCTTCCTGCTCTTCGATGAAGAGGTCACCCCAGGAAACGACCGAATCGCCACTTCCACCGTCAATCCCGAGATCAGCCCCCGTCTTGACATCCGTTGTCTTCTTCCGGGAGGCCATGATCCCTTTGAGCGATGGAGAGCGTGGATCCGGCAGTCCACTCAATGCGCAGAGAATCACCGGCGGCGTGACCTCGAGCGACTGATGTCCATCTTCGATCTCACGCTTCAACTGAAGCACTCCACCGGTGTACTGGAGATCGATGAGGTTGCTGACGACAGGGAGGTTCATCATCGCCGCCAGGCGTGGTCCGATATCTCCGGTGGCGGTGTCGCTTGCCTCCTGACCAACGAACAGCAGGTCAAACCCTTCTTGCTCAAGGAATGTCTTAAGGATTCGAGAGGTAACCAGACTGTCGCCGCCGATCAACGATGGATCATCAAGCACCACCGCCCGATCTGCACCCATTGCCAGACACCGGTTGACCGGATCACGTCCGCTGCCCATTGATGCCACGACAATCTCGACATCGTTGCCGGCTTCGCGAAGGGCAACCGCCGCTTCCATCCCGTACAGGTCGTACTCATTGGCAACCGTTGGGGTGCCAGGTTGAAGCTGACCCGTTCGCGTGTCGAGCCTGATCGCGTTCGGATCAGGGACTTCCTTCACCAGTACAACGATTTTCACGCGTTACCTCCGTGTTTATCGACAGTTCTCAACGTTTGTCATCGAGATCGTCCCGAATGAATCAGGAATCGCTTGCCGCGGAACGAGCAAAGCTTGGCTTGCGGCGCTCGAGGAACGCTTCCATTCCCTCACTCTGCTCATCGCCATTGAACGCCGCAGCGAACAGTTTCGACTCGTGGAGCGTTCCAGACGAGAGCGAAGTCTCCATCGTGCGGTTGATCAGTTTCTTGCTGGCTGCCAGAGCCTCCGGGCCGTTCTCCATGAAGGTGAAGGCCATCTTCCGGGCCTGGTCCATCAGTTCATCTGCGGGATAGACGGCGTTGACGAGACCAATATCGAGCGCTTCGGCCGTCTCGATGTGGCGGCCACTGAAGATGATCTCTTTCGCACGGCCAATACCGACAATACGCGGCAAACGCTGGGTACCGCCCCATCCTGGCGGGATTCCGAGGCCAACCTCCGGCTGCCCGAGCTTCACCCCATCAGCGGCCAGGCGAACATCACAGGCGAGCGCAAGCTCACAGCCCCCACCGAGGGCAAATCCGTTGATCACGCCAATCACTGGCTGTGGCATCTGCTCGATCGCATCACACATCTTGTTGCCACGGCGAGAGAACGCCACTGCGCCGTCGTGATCCTTCTCACTCATCTCCTGAACATCCGCTCCAGCCACGAACGCCTTCCCGGTTCCGGTAATGATGACCGCGCGCACGTCCTTATCGTCGCTCATCTCCTTGACCAGGTCAGTCAGTCCGAGAATCATCTCGGTAGTAAACGCGTTGAGCGCATCCGGCCGATTGATCGTAATGGTTGCGATACCGTCTTCTTTCTGGACCTCGAACGCCATATTCCGTCTCCCCCTTCACCCGACACCAGTGTCTGGTTATTTCGACATCAACCCGCGAAAACTCTGTCCTCGTGCGGAATACCGCGCAGCCTGCTGTATCAGGCCTTCCTGCTCTTCGACAGTCACTTCACGCCGGACCCGGGCGGGCATTCCGATTGCCAGCGAGGCATCCGGAATCTCCATCCGTTCCGACACCAGCGCTCCGGCTCCTATGATACTTCCGCGTCCGATGGTGGTGTACGACATGACAATCGCCCCCATGCCGATCAATGAACCATCACCGATCCGGGTTCCGTGAATGATCGCCCGGTGGCCCACCGTCACATCATCACCCAGAATCGTCGGCGAATCGAAATCGAGATGCACCATCGTGTGCTCCTGGAGATTGGTTCGTTCGCCGATCCGGATCGGGCCAATGTCGCCTCGAAGGACACACCCGAACCAGACGCTGGACCCAGAGCCGATCTCCACATCGCCAATGATCACTGCGTCCGGTGCGATAAACGCATCGTCAGCGATTTTCGGATACTTCCCCTCGAACTCATAGATGAGCGCCACTGGACAATCCCTCCCGACAACGACCACCGTGCAAACGGTGACTTTATGCGAACGGCCAGGACACCGGATGCCTGGCCGTTCGATCATTCCCTCATGGATCGAGGATCTAGTCTGCTGTTGCGGTCTGCGTCTCCCAGGCCTGAGCCGGAGGCTGCGGACACCGCAGCGGGCGATCGGCACGGTAGCCAAGCGCGTAATCCGCCTGCAACAGCTGGTGAATCTCGCGGGTGCCTTCATAGATCACGGCGCCACGCGAGTTCCGCATGTAACGCTCGACCGGATATTCACCGGAGAATCCGTAGGCTCCGTGAATCTGGATCGCATCATTGGCGGCATTGAACGCCTGATCACAGGAAATCCACTTCGCCAGCGATGTCTCGCGCGTGTTGCGTTCGCCACGGTTCTTCAGCTCGGCTGCCTGCATGACCAGCAGTCTGGAGGTCTCATATCCGGCAACCATCTTCGAAACCATCTGCTTGACGAGCTGGAACTGCCCGATCTCCTGGCCGAACGCCTCGCGCTCATGGCAGTAGCTCCGGCTGGCGTCCAGGCTGGCCCGGATAAGGCCAACTGCTCCGGCGGCCACGGTGAAGCGGCCCTGATCGATCGCACTCATGGCGATCTTGAAGCCTTCGCCCTCTTCGCCGATCATGTTCTCGGCAGGAACCCGGACGTTGTTGAACGCGATCCAGCCGGTATCGCCGGCGCGAACCCCGAGCTTGGCGTGGAACGAACCAGTGGTAAGACCTTCCATTCCGCGCTCGAGCACAAAGGCAGCCAGTCCGCGATGCTTCTGCTCTGGATCGAGTGTGGCGAACACCAGCATGTGATCAGCAGTGTTGGCCAGCGAAATCCATGCCTTCTCACCATTCAGTACATAGTGATCGCCATCTTTGACGGCACGTGTCTGGATGTTTCCAGCGTCAGATCCTGCGCCCGGCTCGGTCAGCCCAAAGGTGCCGAGTTTAGTGCCTTCGGCCTGCGGCCGAAGCCATTTCTCCTTCTGCTCCTCGGTGGCCCACTGGTGCAGTGTCAGACTGTTGAGGCCAACGTGAACGCTCATGACGACGCGCAGGAACGTATCGACGGCTTCCATCTCTTCGCAGGCGAGCGCAAAGCTCACGTAATCGAACCCGCCACCACCGTAGCGCTCCGGAATCGGAATACCGAGAATACCCTGCTCGCCCATCTTGTAGAGCACTTCCGGGTGAAACTCGCTCTTCTGATCCCACTCCTGAATATGTGGCGCAACTTCACGCTCAGCAAACTCGCGAACCATATCGCGAACCTGGCGCTGTTCCTCGTTTAGCCGAAAATCCATGCGGGTCCTCCCGTGTTCATTCAAGTCCGCAACGTACCGCCTGAGAGGTCTTCCCGGCCGCCCCGCTGCCGGCGGGAGTATAGGGCAGCCGCATCATTACGGTCAATCATACCGTTATTCGTCACCACTTCGGGGGAACGTCCGCAGCGCGAGTCCCATCGAAGCACCAGCACTCTTCGAGTTCATCTAGTACCAGGTCGAGCAATTCGTTGACATCTCCGGGCTTCCCCGTCTCGATCTGAATACTCGTCGCCGTCGGCAAGGGCAGATCATCACGATCCAGATTCACGTTTATGCCGATACCAACCAGGATGTAGTGGACCTTCTGACCTTCGATGGAGGACTGACACAGGATCCCCGCGATCTTCCGACCCTCGACCATCAGATCGTTCGGGAGTTTTATGTCACACTGAACGCCGACCCACCGCTCGATCGCGCGTGCGACCGCATGGCCTACCAGTTCCGGAACCTGTTCGAGACAGTCTGGTGAGCAGTCAGGACGAGCGATCGCCGTCATCAGCAGCGACGACCCTGCCGGAGCGAGCCACTGTCGCCCGTATTGGCCTCTCCCCGCCGTCTGCTCGCCAGCCACGATGACCACACCCTCGGGGGCACCCCGCCGGGCATGCTGGCTCGCGTCATCCATGGTGGAGCCAACGACTTCGTGTCGTTCGATGATCCAGTGCACTCAGGACACCTGTATCGGGTTACTGACCGTTGATTCCGCGTTGTCGTCGATCAACGTAATATGAACCGTGCGAACCCGTCGACGTTCGACGCGATCGACCGTAATCGTGATCGGTCCGGTGTTCACCTGTTCACCCGGTTCGGGAATATGACCCAGCACGCGGGCAACCAGACCACCGATCGTATCGCTGTCCGTCTCGGGAAGTGGCACACCCAG
>SLFF01000018.1 GCA_007124395.1 Thermomicrobiaceae bacterium
GCCTCTTGCCGCCTATACCTTCAGAATAATCTTCCCGGCCTCACCCTTCGAAAGCAATGCGATGCCGTCTTCGAAGTCGTCCAGGTTCATTCGATGGGTGATGATCGGATCGACGTTCACCAGTCCTTCGCCGAGTAACGTGCGGGTCTGGTACCACGTCTCGTACATCTTCCGGCCGTAGATGCCGTGAACCTCCGCTCCCTTGAGCACGATCAGATTGCTCATATCGAACTCCAGCGGAGCAGACGGCAATCCAAGGATCGAGACTCGTCCACCACTCCGCAGCGCCTGGAACGACTGACGAATTCCGACCGGTGCCCCGGACATCTCCAGCGAGACATCACAACCGATTCCGTCCGTCATGCTCCGGATAACCTCGACTGCGTCTTCCTGCATACCGTTTATCGTCCGGGTGGCACCAACTCGACTGGCAATGTTGAGTCGATAATCGTTGACATCCACCGCGAAGATCGGTCCTGCTCCGGACGCTTTGGCAATCGCAACCGCCATGAGACCAATCGGTCCACATCCCATGACCAGCAACGAGCGGCCGGCAACATCGCCGGACAACACCGTATAGACCGCGTTGCCGAACGGTTCCTGGATCGCGGCAATCTCCGGATCGAGGTCGGGTGGATTGACCCAGACGTTCTCCTCCGGAATGGAGACGTACTCGGCAAAACAGCCGGGCCGCATTACCCCGACGAGCTGGGTATGGGCGCAGATATGCTGCTGCCCGGTTCGACAAAGCCGGCACGTGCCGCAGGCGATATGCGTCTCGCCCGAGACCTTGTCACCAACCTGAACACGGACTACCTGATCACCGGTCTGGACCACTTCTCCGCAATACTCATGGCCGAAGACCATCGGTGTTTCCCCGAATGTCTCATCCATGAGCTGGTCCCAGTTGTAGATATGCAGGTCGGTTCCACAGATAGATGCGCGATCAACCTTGATCAATACATCACCCGGGCCAACCGTCGGAACCGGCACTTCGCGCAGTTCGGCGCCTGCCTCCCTGGCAGGCTTCACAATCGCGCGCATAGTCTCTGACATGTAGACGCCCCTCCTCCATCAACGAGCCACCGCATTCTACATCAGGTTTCGTGAGAAGCACGGATGGCAATCTGTTGATTCACGGCAATCTGTCTCCTACACTGGCAGCGGGAGTTGCTGTGGGGACGTGGTCAGGCGCTTCGGCGTCTGTGACCGGAAAGGGGAGCAGGTGTCTGAAACGCCACCGAGGGGGCCATCCGTGCCCACGGATGGGTTTGCCGGATTTCTGGAGCGACGCTTTCATCTCAGTTCATTGAGAACAGACCCGAAGACCGAGGTCGCTGCGGGCCTGACGACGTTCATGGTCATGGCCTACATCATCTTCGTGAATCCGATCATCCTGTCCAACGCCGGTCTCCCAATCTCCGCAACAACAACCGCCACCGCACTCGTTGCCGGAACACTCACGATCCTGATGGGTCTGGCCACCAATCGGGCTTACGCCATCGCTCCAGGGATGGGTCTCAACGCAATCGTCGCCTTTCAGCTCGTCGGACAGATGGGATTGAGTCCGGCCGAGGCGATGGGCGTGGTCGTATCGTCCGGCATCCTGATTCTCGTGCTGGTG
The DNA here is from genome assembly GCA_007124395.1 of Thermomicrobiaceae bacterium. Lineage (GTDB taxonomy): Bacteria > Chloroflexota > Chloroflexia > Thermomicrobiales > Thermomicrobiaceae > SLMJ01. The sequence continues at coordinate 1,625 of SLFF01000018.1, forward strand.
CTGGCAGGCGTGCGCAAATTTGTCATGGAGATCGTCCCGCTGGAGCTGAAACAGGGCATCGCGATCGGTATCGGTCTGTTCATCCTCTTTATCGGGTTGATCAATGGGCGGATCGTAGTCGGTGATCCCGAAACTCTGGTGGCGATGGGTGATCTGCGCGGCGTGCCGGTGCTCATCACCGGTGTCGGCTTGCTCCTGACAATTGCTCTGATGTCGATGAATTTTCGTGGGGCGATTCTCTGGGGGATCCTCGGCAGCACCGCGTTCGCCGTGATTGCGCGGTCGATCACCGGCACCGACGAGTTCGTGCCGGGTCAGGCAGAGCTGCCGAGCCAGTGGATCGCCGCACCAGATTTCAGCCGCATCGGGGATGTCTCCTTCGGGTTCTTCCTCGAGATGGGGCTCCTGACCGCATTCCTGGTGATCATCGGACTGATGATGGCCGACTTCTTCGATACGATGGGCACCCTCATCGGGGTCGGCAGTCAGGCCGGATACCTCAACGAAAAAGGCGAACTTCCCGAAGCCCAGCGAGCCTTACTGGTCGATTCGCTCGGAACGATCGGAGGTGGTATCGCCAGCGCTTCCTCGGCCACGACGTACATCGAATCGTCAGCCGGTGTCGGGGTTGGCGGCCGCAGCGGACTCGTATCGATCGTGGTCGGCATCCTCTTTCTGATTTCGATGCCGTTCTGGCCGATCGTCGGCATGGTACCCACCGAGGCCACCGCCCCGGCGTTGATCATCGTCGGCTGGCTGATGATGGGTGTGCTGACCGAACGCACCTACACAACGCCGGAAGGCCGCGAGATCAAGATGGGCGGCATCGACTTCACCAACATCGAGAAAGGGCTGCCGGTCGTCGCGGCGATGGTCATCATGCCGCTGACCTACAACATCACCAATGGCATCGGTGCCGGGTTCGTGGTCTATGCGCTGGTCAAGATCTTCCGCGGCAAGGCTCGCGAAGTTCATCCGGTGATGTTCGGAATCAGCCTGCTGTTCCTTATCTACTTCCTTCGCTCGTTCATCGGTGTTGATCTCTGATCGACCGGGGCCGATATAATGGGCTGTACGATCACTCTTGAGGATTGTGCAGCCCATGACCACACGCCGTCGTTCCGTCAGATCGAAATCGAACACGCCAGCCGGGTTCTCGCTCTCACCGCGGGCGTTAGTCGGGCTGCTGCTGGCGGCTGTCCTGATTACCACTGTTCTGGCGATCATGTTTACCGATATTCGCGGCACATCTGACGATGAAGACGATCGAGATACCACCGAGGTTCTCGCCAGAACCGGCTGCCTCGATGTCGATATCATCCCGTTGCCCGATCCTCCGCAATCGCTCTTCGAGGCCGAATCCATCGTACGGCAACAACTGGACGATATCGGCCAGATCCGCGGGGTCGATTCCGACGACGAGTTCGAACCGGGCGACCTGCTCTGGGCCGATTACGGGGAACTGGCTCCCGGCTCATCCGGACGCATCTACAGCGGTGAGGCATGGATCATGGTCTTCGAAGATACCCGACATGAGTCGGGATTCGACCGGTTCATCAACCGGCGTATCGACGCCCGCTTCTCGGTCATCTACCGACCGGACACCGGGCAGATCACCGCCGCCTGTGGTGGGGAAGTCTAGCCAGCCCCTGGCACTGACTCCTGTCTTCTCACGCACAGCGAAGAACCGCGGCTTCAGCCGTTCCGGTTTCCCTACTATGTCACATTCCACAACCTGTCCTCGTCTAGACAATAGGCAGATGCTCACGTAGGCTTGATGGTTCAAGCTCAGAACCAGAATGACTCAGGGTGTAGATGTCTGGCACTCAATCCGGTGATTTTGCGGTCGAATACGATGCGAAGGCACGAGCGCGACAGGGTGCCAGACGAGGGCATTCTGGTCCGCCACTCAAGTGGTTGGGACTGATCGCCGTGCTTCTGGTGGCTGGCATCTTCGTGTATCAGCGACTTGACCTTAACCTCTGGACCCCATCTGATCCGCCCAGTGTGATGGCTGAGGGTGGTTGTCTCGACTTCGAGATAGAGCCTGCCGATGCAGAGCCACCGATGAGTCTCGATGAGGTCGTCGTCGACATACACGACCAGACTGACCACCTCGAATCCAGAGACGTTCACTGGGCAAAGTTCGGGTACCCATTCCTCGAACGCGGCCGCGTACTCGGTGGTGGGAATCCCGAGAATCGAACACCGGTCTGGACAATCGTGTTCGAGGACGAGTTCGATCAACGGACCGTATCCCGTTTGTGGAACGAGCGAGAAGGCGAACGCTTCACCGTTCTCTATGACCCGGAGGACGAGCGAATAACCCGTTCGTGCGGTGGTGGGTATGACCTGGCGAACGACTGAGTGCCGTCACTTCGTCCAGAGCAGGGATCACGTAAGGGATGACCGGTGTCAGCGGACAGGAATACGCAGGCAAATATGAAGTTGACGCTCGACGCCAGCAGGGTGCCGGTCACAACCTGGGCGGTCCACCCGGCCGCATGATTCTCGCGTTTCTGGTGTCGCTCGTCCTCATCTTCCTGGGCGTGGAGCTGCTCGGCGCACGCGGGGGAGCAGAGCCGAACGGCAGTATCCTGAGGGCCACCGAGTGCGTTGACTTCAACATCGAGCCGGCGAACACTGAGCCAGCGATACCGCTCGAGGAAGCCGAAGACGCCGTGCGGCACGAGATCAACGAACGAGGCCTGCGGGCAGAACGTGGCGATGGAGCGAACCAGACGTTCGAGCCAGGTCCACTCCACTGGGCAGAGTATGGATACCTTAGCCGCCCGACACAAGGCCGTAGCCCTGATCCACAGACCAGCAATAGTCACTGGATCTTCATCTTCGAGGATGAGCGCGATGCCCCCCTGGTACTCGAACCTCTGGCTACGCCCATCTGGACCGAGATTTACGGTCATCTACAGCCCCGTGCAGGGCCGGATCTCCTCGTATTGTGGTGGGTATTCGTCGTGAAGTGAGCCAGTCCGGGCGAGTTCAGCCGACGTCCCTGCTATGATGAATCAGCACGTCCGCAGGACAATGCAACAAATCACCACCTGAAGAAGGAGCGTCTGAACATGGCAGAGATCAACAAGATCGTCGTCACCGTCGACTGGGAGCAGAAGCAAATCGATCGATTGAACGAAGAGTTCCCGGATCTGGAGATCGCGATGTGCGCGGATCAGTCCCGCATCAGCGAGCACCTGCCGGGGGCACAGGGAGTTATCGGGCGCGGGCTCAACGCCTCGTTCATCGAAGA
>SLFF01000351.1 GCA_007124395.1 Thermomicrobiaceae bacterium
CAGATCGTCGAGCGCCTTCATCAGGCGCGCGTAGAAATCCGCTACCGAGACGCCATCACGCAGAGCAAGAGCAAGCCGCTCGCCTGTGCTGATCGTCACCACGAGTTCGTGAGAGCAGAGATCGAAGGTGATGTCGAACGTCCGCACACCATGCGGAATCGGCCCGGTCGTCAGGCCGCGTGGCGAGACGTAGAACGTCACATGCCACCAGTGGTTGAGCTTCGGGGTTTGCACTAGCCGAATCTTGCCGGCAACCTGCATGTATCGATGAAGGGTGTTCTTGCTATCTGCCCAGTCATCGTATGGCAGTGCGGGAAAGGCGTAATCGTGTGCGGCGCTCATGATGACCAACCTCTCCTGGGTCTCGGTGGATGTTCGGAACCAGAGCCCGACCGGAACTAATCCCGGATCTGTCCCTGAACCCGGAACGGATGGAAGATGAACAGCGCCCGTGGGGCGTCATCCAGTGCGGCGACGAAACCCGGGGCCTTTTCAGCACCGATATACCGGCTGGCGATGTGATGCAGCTCTTCGCGGGCGGCGGCATCGTCGTGGACAACCTCGCACCGGCAACGGAGCTCGACATAGCTGTAACCCGAATCGGGGTCATCGACCACCACGGTTGCCCGGGGATCACGATCGAGATTCTTCGTCTTCACGGCGCTCTCTGGCGCCATCATCCGGACGGTATCTCCCTCACGCCGGTACCACATCACCGTTCCGTGCGGGTGACCGTCTGGCATCAGTGTCACCAGCTTGGCGAACGCCTGCTTGTCCAGCAACCCGCGCTGTTTGTCATCGAGCATCGTGTGCCTGTTCCTTTCCCGCATCAATCTTCATAGGATTCTACGATTGGCGCCCGCGATCGAACCAGATTGATCGAAATAGCCGAGACGATCATCAGTGTCCCGAGAATCAGAATCGCCGGGCGAAAGTCTCCGAACACCCCGTAGAGGGCCGCCAGCGGCAGTGGGCCGATCGCCGAATAGGCGATGTTGGTCATCGATCCGGCACCCTGAATCTTGCCCAGTCCTTGCCGCCCGTAAAAATAAGCCCAGGTGGAGTTCATGATAATCATCTGAATGCCCTGGAACAGCCCCATCAGTCCGGCATAGACGAACCCGAGAAACGGGTTGGTGACGAAAACCAGAACGATCGTGGCAATAATGAAAAGTATCGCGTTCCCGGTATAGACCCGGATCGGGTCGTAGCGGTCAACCAGATAGCCGCCAATGAAGCTGGAGATCGTTGCGGTGATCGCAAAGGGGATGAACAGTCCGGCCGCCAGGCTGGCCGACAGCCCGAAATCGGTGAGGATCGAGATCTGGTGAAAGACGTAGGCTGTGCCGACCATCGACGGGATGCCGATCGAGAGAGATGTCACCCAGAAGAAGAGTGTCTTCAGTGCGTTGTCACTCAACGGGGCATCGGTCGATTCGGCGGCTCTTCGCTCCGAGGCTGGCAACTCGTCGGCGCCATCAGGGTTCTCGCCACGATCTTCCGGACGATTGCGCACCACGAAGATCGCCAGCGGGACGATCAGTATCCAGACGAAGGCACCGAGAATCATGTACGTCTCGCGCCAGCCGAACATCTCGATCAACTGCTGAGAGATCGTTGGGAAGGCTGCGTTGGACGCAGCACCACCGATGCCCATGACGGCCATTGCCCGGCCGCGGTATTTCACAAACCACTGGGCCACCAGCAATGTACCGTTGACCGGCAGCGACCCCTGTCCGAACGCACGCAACGAGGCGAACGCGAAGAAGAAAGCGATCGGGCCAACGGCGAACGCCATACCGAAGCAGGCCAGTCCGAGGCCAGTAACGGCAAACATCAGCATGACCCGGGCGCCATAGCGGTCTGCCAGACGACCGACCAGGAAGACCATGATGGCGCTCAGGCCGGTACCGACCGCATACAGGGCCGAAATTTCGGTACGAGAGAATCCGGTGTCCTCGATGAGGGGGTCAATGAATACGGAGAAGCCGTAGGACTGACCAGGTCCCGAAGCAAACGCTACCAGTGCGGCAACTCCGGCGATCCACCAGCCATAGAACGGCTGCAGGCGTCGACCTCGGCGTGGACGCCCGTCCGGAGTCTCATCGTGCGTGGAAATTTGTGGTGCCTCTTCCTGCCGAACGCGTCATTGCGCTCTTATTTCGACCCTATAGGCTACCATCAACAGGATGAACACGGTGCAGGCAATGGTCGATTCCAGCTGGATACCGTCTGCGGTGGGGATGATCCTGATCGCCACCGCTATCATGGTGCTGATCTCGCGTCACACCGCACGAGTGCGCGCGCGGGTATCGGCCGATGCGCAGCGGGTACAGTTGCTCAACGATATACCGTCGGAATTACGCTTTCGCGTCTACGAGCGAGACAGTTACACCTGCCAGCGTTGCGGCGACAGTCGCGATCTGCTGGTCGATTTCGTGGATGACCCGCCAGCCGATGATCAGGTGCAGCTACGCCAGCTCATCACACGCTGCGTTCGCTGCACAGCAATTACCCGGCAGTCAGGTATCATCGACTGAACGCACGGCACTTCACCGGAAACGGAGCAGATCAGATGGAACTCCTGATCGGCGTGATCGTCTTTATACCGCTGCTGATCCTGCTCTGGGTGATGGTGCGCTATGCCACCCGCATCCGCAGGGATGTGCTCGACAAAGATGCCCGCATCCGACAACTGGAGAGCCTCGACGGCGGAATCGTGCAGGCAGCGCTCGAACGCGATAATCAGACGTGCCAGCGATGTGGTGCCACGGAGCGCGTCGGGGTCGATTTCATCGGAGAAACCCCACACGGCGACAACGCCGAGCGGATCTCCGCCGATGATCTGGAAGCTACCTGTGTCGCCTGTTACTTCGATCAGTGGAAGACGTTGCAGAAGGAGCAGCCCGATCTCGGCTCGCGCGACGATGACCGCTGGGTGTGACAAATCCAGGCGTGTATACGTCATACTCTGAGGAACAGATGATCAACCGCGGTTCGCTGAAAGCGTTGCTGACTCATGAGCACTGAACATCGAGCCGATCACATTGCAGACGAGTTCTACCGGCCCACCCAGGATGAACGCACGCTGGCCTGTATCTCACACCTCTCGGTCTTCGTGTCATCCATCGGGTTTCTCGTAGCGGTTGGACTCTGGATCTACCTGCATACCCGGAAAAATCAGCCCTATGGCGCGTTTCAGGCTGGTCAGGCGGTTATCTTTCAGCTCCTGGTGATGGTGCTGACCTTCATCGTTATCTTGATCGTGATGGCCTTTGCCTTTGGCGCGTTCGGACTGGCATTTGCCGCCAGCTCCGGAACCGGTGAGGTTGCCTTCGGCATCGCGATGACGGTCGGCATCATGGTCTTTGTTGTCAGCATCATGGTCGTCACGTTTGCGTTCTATGCCTATGCGATCTACGCCGCGGTGCGTTCTTACCAGGCCCAGCCGTTCCGGATTCCCCTTGCAGGCCTGCTGGCCGGCATGATCAGCCCGATGCCGGATGTCCGTGGGGAGCATCGATCATGACGTTGCCGCAGACTCATGGATTTCGCTCTCCCGAAATCCGGCGCAGCATGGATGTTTTCGGGCTGGATGGCGAGAAAGTCGGCACGATCATTCGGGTGATTCATGGACCGGGAGCCGCCAGCAACATCCCGGAGAATCCACCGTTTACGCCGGAGATACGCGCCTTCGACGGCGAGTCACTCGGCCCTGCGCCAACGCGTGAGGTCGGCAACTTCGGCCCGGCAACCCAGACTCCGGAACATCGCTACGGGGCGGCCACCACCGCCGGCGAGCCGCTGGGCGCGGGCGCAATACTGGTGGGTACCTGGTACGGGCTGTTCGGTCGCCGCCGAATCGCCCTCGATGAAGTCCAGACGGTTTCGATGGAGCGCGTCATCCTCCGGCGTGCCGCCAGGTACTACCTCGGGTAGGCAAGTGTCACTCAGCTTCGGGAAACCTGCTGCAGATCGAGACAGAGAAGCGCCACGCGCATCAGCAGGCGGTCGTTCGGATTGTTCAGGTTCCGGCCACTCAGTTCACCGATACGGGCAGCCCGATAGGAGAGCGTGTTGCGGTGAACATTGAGCATTGCCGAGGCTTCAGCGATCGATCCGCCGCTCGAGAGATAGGCACGAAGCGTCGGAATCAGCTCGGTTCCCCGGCGTTCGTCATACGCCTCGAGCGCTCCGAGGACATCCTGACGGAACTGTTCCACGGCCGGATTTCCCCAGAGGTGATAGAGCAAGCCGAACACCCCGATATCCTCCAGTGAGTCGAACCAGCTGACCGGCCCGGTCAACACCCCAGCACGCACCAATCCCCGGGCAAACCGGGCCTGATCGAGGCTCGAAGATGCACCGGTGATGCCCGGCACCACCGAGCCGATTGCAACGCACAAAGACTGAGAGCCATCGCGCGCTTCCATCCGGTGGAGTCGTTGCTCCAGCGTCTCCCGATCCGCATCAGCCACCAGAAAGGCGACCTCGCCATCGAGTTCGGCCCGTTCCACACCACTCAGACCCCCGAGCAGCTGATCCGCGACCCGACGGGCGCGCTCCAGATCTTCACCGGCATCGATGACTCCGATCCGGACCGGGCGGACCGCCTCGATCCCCAGTCCCCGGGCGCGGGCAATCGCGGCTGTCTCTGATGCCAGGCGGCCTTCCAGCAACTCGGCAATCGCCCGTTGCCGGGCACTCCGGCCACCAGCGGCATTCCCCTGAGCCAGCACGATCGCCGCGGTTCCGGCGGTCTGCGTCAGTACCAGTCGATCGACCTCAGTCAGCCTGCCAACCGGCGCCACCACACTGAGATAGGCACTTCCGGTCGGAGCCAGCATCGGCACCACCAGTCGCTCGTCACCGTTGTCATCAATCA
>SLFF01000107.1 GCA_007124395.1 Thermomicrobiaceae bacterium
CGAGGCGGGACGAACTGTGCGCCGGTCGCTTCGATCCGATCCCGATAGGAAGCGCCGGTATACCAGCGCACCGTGTGGCCGCGCTGAGTCAGCTCCCTTACCACCGGCAACATCGGCACAATGTGCCCCGTTAGCGCGGTTGTTGCCACCAGAATTCGCGCCATCGACTCCCCGGCCCTTCCCAAGTTTGTTCGTGTCCTGGGCATTGTACCGCTCGCACCGGTAAACGTATGCACCTCTCGACGGATTTGACAGTTTCGTTCACAATGGCCCGGTAGTTTCGACCGACATACGCATAACTGGAGGATTCATGGCCGATCTTGGAATCATGATCGAATCTCAGGATGGAACCAATTGGGATCGCTGGAACAAGCTCATCGATGCCTGCCACAACGGCGGCCTCAACGGCCTCTGGCGCTCGGATCATCTCTTCTCACTGATGGGGGACACCACCCGCGATGCGCTGGCACTGGTGCCGGCTCTGACGGCGGTTGCGCTGAAGAGTGACCGGCTGGAGTTCGGCGCGGTTGTCTGTCCGATGACGTTCAGGCACCCGGTGATGCTGGCCCGTGAGGCCGTAGCACTGGATACGCTCTCCAACGGACGCTATACGCTGGGCATCGGTGCTGGCTGGAACGAGCGCGAGCATGATGCCTTCGGCTTCGATCTCCTGCCTCTCAAGACCCGCATGGACCGTATGGAAGAGTCGCTGGAAGTCATCAGCCGGCTGCACACCGGTGAAGTGGTCAGCTACAAGGGTGAGCAGTTCGAGCTGAAGGATGCCCAGATGCGTCCGAAGCCAACCCGTGGCAACAAAGTGCCGATCATGATCGGTGGCAGTGGCAAGCAGCGCACGCTGAACATGGTTGCCCGCTTTGCTGACGAGTGGAACTGCGTCAACGGTGATAAAGCGAGCTATGACGAGCTCAATCAGGTACTGGACGGCCACTGCAAGAATGCTGGTCGCGATCCATCGACGATCAAGCGCTCGATCATGGGTGGCTTCATCATCGGACGCAACGATAACGAGATGCTCGATCGGGCGAAGAAGCTCAAGGAGATCTCTCCGGGCAACGCCGAATTCACGCCACAGCAGATTATCGATCGTGCCCGCGATCGCTGGGGCTTCGCAGGTACGCCGGAAGAGGTCATTGAAGCGATCAAGGCGCTGGAGGGCAAGGGCGTCTCACGCTTCATGCTCCAGATGCTCGATCAGGACGATCTGGACGCGGTTGAGCTGATCTCGAAAGAAGTCAACCCGCACGTGTAGAACGCGGAGTGAGCGTTCACGACTACAGGAAACGAGGGCGCGCATGGATCACGTCTACGTTCGCTATTTCGTTACTGATGCTGAACGCTCGACCCGCTTCTATCGGGAGATGCTCGGGTTCGAGGTTGTCATGAACCCGAATCCGGGCTTTTCCCTTCTGGAGCGCGGATCGCTCCGGCTGATGCTCAATGCCTCGGGCGGCCGCGGAGCCGGGCAATCATCGAGCAGCGGAGAGACCCCGGAACCAGGCGGCTGGAACCGGTTTCAGATTCGTGTCGATAATCTCGACGCTGAGATTGCACGGATTCAGGAATCTGGTGGCACGTTTTACGATGAGGTTATCGAGAGTATGGGTGGCCGCCAGATTTTACTGATCGATCCGGACGGCAATCTCATCGAGCTGTTCGAATCACGAACTGAGCCGAATCGCTGAGCCGGACGAAGCCTGACCGAGTTTCAGGCAGTGAACGGAGACATGTACCATGAGCAACCGTCGATTCATCAACCCACCGGACGCCGGGCCCACAAACGGCCGCTACAGCAAAGCGGTGGTCAGTGGAAACCGGGTGTTCATGGCCGGCCAGGTGCCGGTTGATATGGGTGGCCATGTCTCCGGGGCCGGGGACATCGAGATTCAGACCAGCCAGACACTCCGGAATGTTGGCCGGGTGCTGGAAGAGTCGGGATCCTCGTTCGGCGATATGACGATGACCCGCGTCTATCCGGCCAGCGTTGCCTGGCGGAATCAGATCGGTGATGCCCGTCGCGCAGCTGGCCTGGCCAGCGCTACCAGCACACTGGCGGTCATCGAGAGCCTCGCCAATCCGTCGCTGTTGCTGGAGATCTCCGGGATTGCGCATATCGGTGGCGAGCGATCGACATTTTCACCGGATACCGTCCACGAAACACCGGGTACCTATACCCATGGGGTGCAGGTGGATGACACGCTCTACATTGCCGGGCAGATTGCACTCGATCCGGACGGGAACGTCGTCGGGAAGGGCGATGCAGAGGCGCAGGCCGATCAGGCGGTCCTCAACCTGCTCCGGGTGCTCGAAGCGGCCGGTGGCTCGCCGGACGACATCGTATATACGTGTCTGTACATCACACACCCCTCATATGTGGATGCCATTCGCACCGCCCGAAGAAAGTACGGATTGACCGGTTGCCCCAGCACGCTGATCGTTGTCCCGAGCCTTGCAACGGCTGATTTCCTCGTCGAGATCGAGGCGATCGCTGTGCTTGGTACTGAGAAGACGGTTATCAAGCCACCCGATGTCCACTCGGTATCAGGGCGCTATGAGCACGCAGTCGTTGCCGGCGACACCGTCTATATGGCCGGGCAGATTGCACTCGATCCAGACGGCAACCTGGTTGGCCTCGGCGATAGCGAGGCCCAGGCCCGGCAGCTGTATCACAACATGGAACGGGTGATGGCTGCGGCTGGAGGCACCCTGGACGACATCGTGTCTGCCACCGTCTACATGACCAATCTCCAGCATCGAGAGGGCCACAACAAGGTCCGCGGAGAGATCGGCCTGACGACGCCAGCCAATACGTCCGTCGTCATATCGGCCCTGGCACAGCCAGACTTTCTGCTCGAAGTCGAAGCCATCGCCGTGCTTGGCGATCGTTAGTCTCACGACCATCCAGAAGATGCCTCATCTATCGGCCCGGGCCAGATCACGCTTCCGATGTCGTCGTTGATCCCGCCCGGGCCGGAAACCCCGATCCTCAAACAGCCCCAACACCTGAACATCACCGTCAGATTGATCGGATTCCGGCGTGCCAATGCACACGGAGTTGCTCGATATGCAACAGAATTCCGGGGGAATGCGTCGTTAATGTGCAGAGGACGCTATCGCGGTCTGGCATTTTGCTTGCGCGATTTTTTGGAAGAGAACGCGTGAGCTGACGTTCGCAAAAGGGGCTAAGGAGGTTTGTAGCTCATGAAACCACTATTGCGAAAACCACTCGCTATTGCACTCGCCCTCGGATTGACGTTGTCTGTCTTTGCTCCTGCAGTAGCTCAGGAGGAAGAGAACTTCTTTGGAAATCAGTCGTTCGAGGAGCGCTGGGAACGGACCGATCGACCGGTCCATGAAAATCAGGTCGACCGTACCTGGATGTGGGGTCCCGGCCCGATGACTGGAACGATCCTCGAGGACTACGCGGACTCCCCGGATGGCGTTCGCCAGGTGCAGTACTTCGACAAATCCCGGATGGAGATCAACGATCCGACCGCTGATCCGGGCGATCTGTGGCAGGTAACCAACGGTCTGCTCGTGGTCGAGATGGTTGAAGGCGCGATCCAGACCGGGGATGACGAGTTCGACTGGTCGCCAGACCCGGCGAACATCCCGATTGCCGGTGACGTGGATGTGATTCCCGGCGTCACCTACGCAAAGATCAACGAGCTCGATCTTCGCTATGTGGGTGGACGAGAAGAGGGAACCCTCATCAATGAGGCTGTCCGTGAGGACGATATCGTCACCGACACGCAGTACGACGAGTACGGTGTAACGGCGATGTACCAAGTTGAGGGAGACGGCGTTGACAACACCGTCGCCTCTCCGTTCTGGGGCTTCATGAACGAGCAGGGACTGGTTTACCAGGATGGTGACTACGTTACCGATGACCTGTTCCTGAACCCGTTCTATGCCACTGGTTTGCCGATCACCGAAGCCTACTGGTCGACGGTGCTGGTCGATGACTATCCAACGGACGTGCTGTGGCAGTGCTTCGAGCGCCGTTGCCTGACCTACACGCCGGATAATCCGGACGGCTGGCAGGTCGAATCCGGTAACGTCGGAATGCACTACTATCTGTGGCGCTATGGCGACCATGGTCACACGACCACCGATATCCAGCTCGGTCTCGTTGCGATCGGTGATGAAGGCCAGCAGGGATATGAGTTCGGGATGAACGACAGCCTGGTTTATGTCGATGCGCAGATGCACCAGCAGGTCACTCCGGAGAATAACGTCCGCGTCGCCTTGCAGACGCTGTTCTCCTACCAGCATCCGGAGCTCTATAACGTCTTCGAAGGGGCTCCGATCTTCGTGCATACAGTGGGAGTGTCTGATGGCGTTGCATCGATCTGGCTCGTCGGAGATCCCGGGATTGTCGGAGCCGGTGACGATCCACGCTTCGTTGAGCAGATCTTCTCCACAGCAGCACAGTTCGACGAGGTCGATGATGTGGAGATCTATCTGAACGGCGAAGAATTCGATCCGGGTCAGCAGTAGTAGCCTGACAGACCCGAGCCGAGAACAACGAGATAACCGCATACGCAGAAACGCGGGAGGGCTAACTGCCCTCCCGTTTCTTCTGTCTATCTTCGCGGATTGGGTCACTGGTAAGCACTCCGCCGCGGTCGTGGGCGATTTGCCAGATACGGCCGGAACGCCTCTCCATCATCATGTGCATTGCATAAACACAATAGTTGACGCACGCCAATTGCCAGTCTAGACTCGCGATAACAGGTTTTTGCTCAGAAAACGATCGGTCAGGAATCCTGGTGGCCTGTGCTACCGCCAGAACGTCTGATCGATGTGAGCTGGGCAACTCTGAGTGATAGTTTGGGGCTTGCCCCGTTCATGCA
>SLFF01000389.1 GCA_007124395.1 Thermomicrobiaceae bacterium
AAGGTCGTCCAGCAGCGACTCGATCTGCCGATCACTGCCGACGAGGTGATGCACGGTCGCGACGAGATCTTCCTCGAGCTCGTAGCAACGGAACTCCCAATGATGAAGGGCTCCAGGGAGATCGTGACCTGGCTCCGTGACGAGACAAGGTTGCGAGTGGCGCTGGCAACTTCCGGGCATCGGCGCTATATCTCGGCTGCGCTGGGTGTTGCGGAACTGGAAAACGCGTTCGAAGTAGTCGTCACTGGCGATGATGTCCAGAACGGCAAGCCCCATCCGGAAATCTATCAGACTGCCGCTGAAAAACTCGACATCGACCCCAGTCGATGCATTGCGCTGGAAGATGCCCCACACGGGATCAGATCAGCCATCGATGCCGGAATGTACTGCCTGGCGATTCCCAACGAAATGACCGAGTCGATCCCCGGCCATGACGTGGCCACTGCCATTCTGCCGGACCTCATTGCCGCCCGCGAGTGGATTGCGGAACGGATGTAATCGAGACGTCAGGGACATTATCCGCAATGCAGAGCCACAACACAGCAATGGACATTTGTGTACGTACACAAAGATCAGGCTCAGGTCGCATCAATCGTCAGGAGTCGTCGCAGTTGCTCTTCCTGGGCTCGCCGGGTAACCACGATCAATTCATCACCTGGTTCGATGACTGTCTGACCACTGGGAATAATCAATTCGCCGCGCCGTAGCATCGCCGTGATGATCACATCGCGCGGAAAGCGGATGTGCTGAATCTCATGGTTCACGACTTCAGATCCCGGAGAGACCTTCACCTCGACGATCGCAAGCTCTTCATGTTTCAGGGCCAGCAAGTGAACGAACGGAAGCTCTGGAATCTGCTGCTCGATCATATTCATGATCACATTGGTATTGCTGACGGTTGCATCGATGCCGAGCGTCCGGAACATCTGCTCATTCTTCGGGTTGTTGACCCGGGCAATCGTTCGCTTGACCTCGAACCGCTCTTTGGCAACCTGACAGATCACCAGATTGTCTTCGTCTTCACCGGTGACCGCAATGACCACATCGGCCCTGGCCGCGCCCGCCTCCTGGAGCGTTGAAGCCTCGGCTGAGTCACCCTGCATGATGGCAGCACCAAACTGCTCCATGTAGATGTCACACTTTGCAGGGTTTTTCTCGATGAGAAGAACCTCGTACCCCTCCGTGATCAGCGTTTTGGTGAGGTAGAAGCCGACCTTGCCACCACCGGCCACGATAATGTACATAGTCTGGAAAGCCTTCTTCCGTTGCGCGGAGTCTCCGTCCGCTAGAGTCCCGTCATATCGCTGGAGAGATTGAAGTCTGGCAGCTCGCGCTCGATGACATCGGCAACCAGACGAGTCGGGCAGATCACGGTCAGCCCAAGAGATTGATACGTTTCGGCCCGCGCGGGATCGTAAACGCGCAACAGAACGTTCTCGACGTGGAACACCTTCTGTGCAATCTGCGCCGCCATGATATTGGTGTTGTCGTTGTCAGTGACCGCAATGAAAGTATCGACCGTTTCTACACCAGCAGATCGCTGGACATCCTCATCGATCCCGGTTCCCAGCACGATCACCGCGTTGAGATCACCCGGAAGGCGGCTGAACGAGCGCGGGTCCTTGTCAATGATTGCTACCTCATGCCCGGCGGCAGCCGCATCCATCGCCAGTCTGGCACCAAGTCGACCGCATCCCAGTACGAGAATTCGCATCAGAGGTTTCCATCCAGTGTAGTTGGCCGGACCAGCATAACGGTGCAGGGAGCGTGATCGAGAACGAACGGTACGGTTTCCCCCTGGGTCAGCGATCCGCGACGCCTCCTGTTTGCCGATGCCAGAACGATTGCTTCCGCACCTCGTTCGATCGATTCATCCACAATCGCCGAGGACGCGACTCTGGCCTGAAGCAGCTCGGTGGCAATCTTCCGCCACTTCACTCCCTTGATGGATTCGGCAAATCGCCGAGCCTCCTGCAATACAGACTCCCCGTCCTCGATCTCGCACGGGAGATCGGAGTCCAGTGAAAGCCGCTGGGGGACCTCCACCACATAGACAAGGGTCAGGTCGGTCCCGCCTTTGTGATCGGCGATTGACGCCGCGAGGTCGATTGCATAATGATCAAGCGCACCGCCATGAACGGGCACCAGAATGCGACGATACACGATTGAGTGCCTCCCTGAAGCGCCGCTCCGGCGCGTCGGCAATGAAGGTTCGCATGCGCATACATGCGGCGACTAGTATGCCGCTCTTGAAGATGAGTAGCAACATCCGACAGTCCCGTTAGACACCCATCGACAATCGCAGAATAAGCGACTCGGGGAGGCCTTCTTCTCGGAGTTGCTGTTGGGTCAGCTTGATGTCGTAGGGTATTCGCCGGAACGTCACGGTCATTTGCTCGGTATCGAAGATCGCGCACCCGGCTCGCGGATCACCATCGCGCGGCTGGCCCACCGATCCAGGGTTGATGATGATGCGCTCCTCGCCGACATCGATGACCTGACCGTCACTGGGCTGTTTCGGCTGAATATTGCTCTTTGCCGATTCCTCGGTGATGTAGAGCTGAATGTGGGTATGGCCCAGAAAACAGATCCGGGTGTCGTAGAAGCCGAAGTTGATCGCTGCAATACGGGCGTTATACACGTATTCCCAGACTGGGTGTTGCGGGCTGCCATGCACGATGGTCCAGTCATCCTCGATCATCCGGTTCGGCAGGGACTCCAGATAGTTCAGATGTCCCACGCCGAGCTTCATCGTGGTCCAGTAGCTGGCATATTTTGCGACCGGGTTGAAGTCTTCGAGGTCGAGTCTCCCGATCGCGGCCCAGTCATGATTTCCGATTATGCTGACATTCGGGGCGATCTCACGGACCAGATCGACGCACTCACATGGTTTGGGCCCGTACCCCACAACGTCACCGAGTGACCAGATGTCGTCGAATTCAATGTCCTGGGTAGCCTTGAGGACGGTTTCGAGTGCAACCACGTTTGCGTGGACGTCCGAAATTATCAGGATCTTCATTCACCCACCGACAATGTCCTGGTCACGCCTGATTCGGCCACTAGACGGCCGACTTTTCTCCAGAGCGTTCCAGATAAACCATCAATACCGCAACGTCGCCCGGTGTCACTCCTGCAATCCGGCTCGCCTGTCCCAGCGTGGCAGGGCGCAATCGATCAAGCTTATCGCGAGCTTCGTTCCGCAAACTCGTCAACGAACGGAAATCGACGTGGGACGGAATGCGTCGATCCTCGAGTTTCCTGGCCCGCTCAACCATCGCGATCTCTTTTTCGATGTAGGCGGCGTAGCGAGCTTCGATCTCTGTTCGCTGCGCCATGTGGTCCGGAAGAGACCAGTCCTCGATCTCATCGATCACGATACCGTGCTGGTTGAATGCACGGGCGAGCTGGTGATAGGTGACATCGGTTCGGCGAAGGTAGTCGAGCGCCGTGACACTCCGGGTAACTGGCGGCAGCTCGGCCGATTCCAGCAATTCACCGGTGCGTTTGTTCGGAGACAGATGGTGCTTCTGAAGTGCCTGCAGTCGATGCTCGATCGTGGAGATCTCATCCTGAACCAGACTGAGCCGTTCCTCACTGATCAGTCCATAGCGGTACCCGACCTCAGTCAACCGGGTCTCGGCGTTGTCCGAGCGAAGCAGAAGACGATACTCGGCGCGAGACGTCAACATACGGTATGGCTCGATGAAGTCCTGCGTGGTGAGATCGTCGATCATGACGCCGATATACGACTGATCACGCCGCAAAATCAGCGGCTCACCACCCGTTGCATGGGCGGCGGCATTGATCCCGGCAACGAGTCCCTGTCCGGCAGCCTCTTCGTAACCGGAGGTTCCGCAGACCTGTCCAGCCAGGAAAAGTCCTCGCACCTTCTTCGACTCCATGGTCACGTTGAGCTCAGAAGCATCGATCGCATCGTATTCGACCGCATATCCGTATCGGGTGATCGAGACGTTCTCGAGACCGGGGATGGTTCGAAGGAAGGCATCCTGAACGTCCTGAGGGAGACTGGTGTTGGCCCCCTGCAGATAGAGTTCAGTGGTCCGCCAGCCTTCCGGCTCCAGAAACAGACCATGTGCTGTCTTGTCAGGAAATCTGACGACCTTGTCCTCGATCGACGGGCAATAGCGTGGTCCAGTGCTCTGAATCGCTCCGTTATACATCGGCGCCCGGTCGATATTTGCGGCGATGATCGCGTGTGCTTCCGGGTTCGTCTCCACCAGATAGCACGGCATCTGATTGCGCCAGCCATCGAGCGACAATCCGGGGTACATCGGCAACGGTGGCAACTCGATCCGCTGCAACCGCCCATGCAAGCCATCGTGGCTGAACCAGAGTGGGCGATCGCTTCCATGTTGCTGCTGCATTTTGCTGAAATCGACCGATCGGGCATCGATCCGGGGCGGAGTACCGGTCTTCAACCGACGCAGGTTCATCCCGACCTCTGTCAGCGATGAAGACAGTTCCGTAGCCGCGACATCTCCAGCCCGTCCACCACTTGCCGACCACGTGCCGGCGATCATGCTCCCGCGCAAAAATGTTCCAGCCGTGACGACAACAGCGCCAGCCAGATAGCGGTTTCCATGTTCAGTGGTGATTGCCGAGACTCTGACCCCGTTCGCCTGGCCCACCGGCTCCAGCACGACGTCGGTCACCAGTTCCTGACGAACGGTCAGATTGTCCTGCGTCTCGAGCGCTTCCTTCATGGAAAGCTGATAGAGCGCCTTATCGGCCTGGGCTCGCAGAGACTGGACTGCTGGCCCCTTGCTGGTGTTCAGCAAACGGATCTGCAACGCGGTCCGGTCGATCGCCCGGCCCATCTCGCCACCCAGCGCATCGACATCACGAACCAG
>SLFF01000150.1 GCA_007124395.1 Thermomicrobiaceae bacterium
TGGGCAGCGTATCGTCGATGAGATTCCCCAGTTCGACGTCACTGCTTCTCAGACGGGCGGCAATCTCGTCAGGCAGGGGAAAGCGTTCGCTGGCGCCGATCCCGATCCGCCCCTTCTGGTCGATTACCACGGCCCACGATACGGCGTAGAGGCGATCTTGTGGCCCTTCGCAGAGTCCGGACTCGATGCCGATCCCGAGTTCGCTGCCGTGCAACTGCATTGCCTGACGTGCCCGGGTTTCGGCACCTGCTGCGGTTTCTGCATCGCCCCAGGGCTGATCGGCGACGCCACTCTCCACGTCGGCCGGGAGCACCGTGACGTTCGGCAGGAACCGCTCTGCAGCGATTTCGACCGCGCCGATTTTCGTCGGATTGGTTGATCCAACGGCGATTTCGATCACGTCTGGTGGTCGTTCATTGCTCATACTCATGGCAACAGTTTACGTGTTCCTCGATGCGAACGAAACCCACGCAGCAGACCAGGTCTGGCAACCGATGCAGTTCTCTGGCTATAGTTGTCGGCCGTGAAGATGACCGAGCAGCAAGTGGAGTCGAACCGATGACCCTGGCCAATCGTATTGCTACGTTCGCGACAACCCTGACCTGGGACGACCTCACCCCGGATGCCATCGCAGCGGCTGAACGAGCCATCGCCGATACCGTTGCCTGTGCAATCGGGGCAATCGATCAGCCTGCGGTTTGCGTGGCGCGTGACTACGCTCTGACCCGGTCTGGACGGGAGATAGCGACGTTGCTGGGAACCGGTGAACGGGTTGAACCAGCGCTGGCGGCGCTGGTGAATGCCACTGCGGCCCGGGATCTCGATGCCAACGACCTCTTCGCCACTGCACCCGGACGGGAAACCGGTCACTTCTCGGATGCGATCCCGGCGCTGCTCGCCGTGGCCGAGCAACATCGTTCAACTGGCCGCGACCTCATCCTTGCCACCGTGATCGCCTATGAGATTCAGGCTGCGCTGGCGGAGAGCTATCAATGGCTGGACCGTGGCATTCATGCGGTCAGTCAGGTTGCCTGGGCGGTCCCAGCGGCCGCGGGACGACTGATGGGACTGACCGAACAGGAGATCGTGAACGCGATCGGATTGTCTGGCTCGACCGGCGGATTGATTCTGCAGTCATGGTTGAAACCGACGAAGCGAATCCCGATGATCAAGTCGGCCTCGGCTGGATTTGCCGCCATGCGAGGGGTCGAGGCCGCAGATCTGGCGAAGGCTGGAATGACGGCGCCGCCCGACGCGCTGGAGACCCTGTTCGACCGGATCGAGGCCGATGCTCAGATCGGACGGTTCGATCGACTGGAAGCGCGCGAAGAATTTGCCGTCGCCCGGACGATCATCAAGCGCTACCCGGCGCAGATCTATACCCAGTCGGCGATCCAGGCCGCACTCGAACTGTCACCGCATCTTGAATCGGTGGACGATGTCGCGGTGGTAACCCTCTACGGGCACCGGAAGGTTGCGGCAGGCGTTCAGGGCTCCGGTGCTGCCTATACTCCGGAGACCCGCGAGGCAGCCGATCACAGCACGCCGTTCGTCATTGCCATGGCGTTGCGCGATGGAGCGTTCGGCCCGGCCAGCTATGAAGGCGAACCGTGGCTCGATGAGGCGTTGCTCGATCTGATGCGCCAGATCGACCTGGTGATCGATCCGGAGCTGGATGTAGCCTTCGACTCTGCTGGCAAGCTCGGCTGCCGCCTGGTGATCGAGATGATCGATGGGTCCGTGGTGGAGACCGAGATCGATCAGCCTTCCGGGCACCCGGATCGCCCGGTGTCGATGGCGGAGCTGGAGGCCAAGATGGCGGGTCTGATCGGTTCGGAGCGTGGGAGTTCACTCACCGCTGCCGTATCGCAGCTCCGGGATGCTGACAGTATTGGCGCACTCCTGAAGAGTTGATTCTGCCTACGGTACTTGCACGATCTGGCAACCGTTCTATAATGCGCGCATCAGTCGTACACACGATTTCTGCACACCGGCGTTCTCTTCGCTGGCTGTCGAATCTGGGACCACGCAACGGGGGTTATCCCTCGTGGGGCGTTACCGGGACCAACAGTTCAGTGTGGTGTTCCGGGTCTCATCCGACCGGAGCTGCCAGTAGTGAGAGGTGCGTTGTGTGACTTCAGACATTTCCGCGTTTACTCGAATGCGGCGACGAGTTGTCGCGATCCTCGGTCTGGTGACCCTAACGATTCTGACCACGGTTGTGGTGACCACGGCTCAATCCAGCAACGACGACACAATTCTGAGTGCCTGCATCGATTCCCGCAACGGTGCGCTCTACGGGGTTCAGACCGGTGATGCAAACCTGCGATGTGGTGCCGGCGATGAGCAGATTTCGTGGGCGATCGGTTCTGACGATTCAGATGATTCAGACGACTCCAGCGATTCGGACGGCACCGATATCTTCTATGCAGGCTTCTGGGAAACGGGAGTCTCCTATCGTGCTGGCGCGATCGTCGAACACGAGGGAAGCTCCTATATCTCTATTGTGAGCGAAGTGACCAGCGTCGAACCGCCAGATGACTCGTATTGGGGTCTGCTGGCGGAAAAAGGAGAACCGGGTGAACGCGGGCCTGTTGGCCCGAGTGGCGATCCTGGTGAGGATGGAGAAGACGGTGCCGACGGAGCAGATGGAGATCGTGGTCCAACCGGACAGCAGGGACCATCTGGCCTCGGTTTCGAATGGCGGGGAGAGTTCACTCCCACAACCCAATACCAGCCAAACAACATCGTGCAGTTCGAAGGGTCATCGTGGATCGCGATCGAGACATCGACCGGTAATCAGCCAGATAGCAGTACATCATGGGACCTCTTTGCCAGCGGTGGAGAAGCTGCATCCAACGGCGATGATCCATCAGGTGATGATCCCGGTGGCGGTCTGGACCTGGTCTATGTCGAGGAAATCGAATCCGGTATAGGCACTAACGGTATTGCAACCGCTACCTGCCCGGAGAGCGCGCCCAATGTCCTCGGCGGCGGGTACACCACCCTTAATTCTGCGGGAGTTCCTTATGAGTCCGGCGGACTTGCACTCGTCGCCGTAAGAATCAATGCGCCACAAGTCGATACAGACGGCCCGGATAGCTGGCGAGTAGCCTGGGGTCAGGTGGCCAGCCCAAGCGGTGGTGATCAGCTTGCCGTTCATGCGGTCTGCACCGGCGACTAGCCCTTCCAGTCGAGTACGATTGTCTAGTGAATATGGATAATCGTGGGAAGGCTGGAGCAGGTGACAACAGATCAACAGTACGACGCGATCATCGTCGGTGGCGGGCACAACGGACTTGTCTGCGCTCACTACCTGGCGAAAGCCGGAAAGCAGGTACTGGTCCTCGAGCGCCGCGACTTCGTTGGTGGTGCCGTGACGACCGAAGAGCTCTGGCCCGGATACTCGTTCCCGACCTACTCCTATGTCTGCTACGTTCTCCAGCCGCAAGTCATCGACGATATGCGCTTGCGTGATTACGGCTTCCGGGTTCACCAGATGGACCCCACCTACTTCCTGCCGTTCCCGGACGGGCGAAGAATTCTCTCCTGGCGGGACGAAGCGGCGTTCGCCCGGGAGATCGCACAATTTTCCGAACGTGATGCCGCCGCGCTTCCCCGATTCCAGGAAATCGAACGCCGGATGGCGAGCCTGGTACATCGCTGGATCATGAAGCCGGCTCCGAGCTACGACCAGATGCTGGAAGATGCTCGCCAGACCGGTGATGAAGCACTGCTCGAGCGAATGTTCACTGGTTCGCTTGCCGGATTGCTGGAGGAGCACTTTGAATCGCCCGAGGTTCAGGGCTTCTTTGCGATGGCGTGGGATGCCGGTGACCCGGATGCGCCGGGTAGTCTGCTCTCGTCGGCGTTCCCGATGATCAGCATATTCACCCGTCCAGAAGACTACGGCATCGTTGTCGGCGGAATGGGAACCATTACCCAGGCGATGGCCGCGTCGGTGATGGCTGATGGCGTGGAGATTCGTACTGCGGCCGAGGTGAAAGAGATTCTGCTCGACGATTCAGGTGCCGCGGGCGTCCGACTTGTTGACGGACAGGAAATCCGCGCTGACATCGTGATCTCCAACGCTGACCCGAAGCGAACCTTCCTCAGCCTGGTACCGGATGGATCGCTGCCTCCGGTTTTTGTCGATCAGGTGAAGAATCTGAAGACTCAGGCTGCCTATCTGAAGTTTCACGCCTCACTGACTGACCTGCCCGATTTCACCCGGTATTTTGGCGATGACTACGACCCCCGATATCTCGCCTACACCAACGTCCGGCCGTCGCTCGATGCAGCGCGAACGTGCTGGGCGGATGCCATTAGTGGACAGGTGACGGACTCCCCATTGCTCTCGATCCAGATTCCGTCGGTTCTCGACCAGACGCTGGTTCCGAACGGCGGTCATGTAATGTCGATCTGGGTGCAGTATGCGCCGGTCGATCCGGTCAACGGAACCTGGGATGAATTGCGGGAATCAACCGGCGAGGCGCTGATCGACATCATGCAAGAGTATGCTTCGAACATCCGCGAGGTTATCCGCGACTGGACGCTCTTCACACCGCGCGACATCGAACAGCGTGTCGGCCTGACCGATGGAAACATCCGGCATATCGACATGATCGCCGGGCAGGTATTCGATCAACGGCCACTACCCGGCTACTCGGACTACTCCACCCCGATCGACCGCTTCTACCTGTGTGGTGCGGGAACCCACGGTGGTGGCGAGGTAACCGGCGCGCCAGGACACAATGCGGCGAGGGCGATACTTGAGAAGTAATCGAGCAAAGTTCCTCGATTGATCACTCAGGCGTATTGCCTGCTTACCGTGGAGGTACCAATAGAAA
>SLFF01000291.1 GCA_007124395.1 Thermomicrobiaceae bacterium
CACCGGGCAGTCGGTTTTGCCACGATCCATTCAGCTTTCCCCAGCAGCCATCTGCCGACATTCTTCCCGAAACATGCCGAAGACGGCATCGAGCCTCACGTGACCAGCAACATGCTGCTCTTCGGATCCGATCAGCCAGATACCTTTATCGACATCGGCGCAACGTTCGATCGCAAGATCGAAGCGCTGGAGATGCACGTCAGCCAGGAATCTGCCTTCCACGGCGAACTCCGAGAGCGAATGCAGCGCCGCTCAGCCACGGCCGGGGTAGAGTCCGGTGAATACGAACTGGCAGAGGCGTTCCTGTACGTCGATCTGGGGTAGATGTTCGGTAGACCGGTTCACTGGTCGGGGCGACACGCAGGTCGCAGACTACCGAACACTTGACGTCCCCCTCTCCCAGAGTTGGCTGACAGGGGTCGGGGGTGAGGGCCTCTACTCGTTCACAACCAACTGGGCGTCAATCGTGATGCCGACGTTCTCCCCAACTAGCACACCACCGGCTTCCAGTGCCTGATTCCAGGTCAGGGCGAACTCCTTACGATCGATCTCAGTCTTTGCACTGACCCCGATGCGGGTACCCCCGAATGGATCCGCTATCACATCCGTGAAACTGGTCTTCAAGGTAACCTGGCGCGTCACGTCGCGAACCGTCAGATCACCGTGTACATCATATTCGCCGTTGCCGCGTGACTGAACACTGGTGCTCGTGAACGTAAGCGCCGGGAAGGTTTCGACATCCAGAAAATCGGCCGACCGCAGATGACCGTCGCGATTCTCATCACGTGTGTCGATGCTGCTGGCATCGATCTGCACGGTGATCGATCCTTCTTCAATGTTCTGCGGATCGAATTCAGCGGTGCCAGAGAAACTGGTGAAGTTACCCCGAACCGTGGAAATCATCATGTGCCGGACTGAGAATCCGACCTCACTGTGCGAACCATCGATGGTCCACTGACGGACTCCAACTTGCGTGTTCATCTGCTGAGCCAATTGAATACCTTTTCCTGTGCTATAAGTACGTGCTTCGTAGTCACTATTGTTATGATACTTATGCACGCTGGCAGTGTCAAGGGATCTGCTACAATAGTTGTCTAGGCGTTTCAAACGAGGGAAAAGAGCAGTGACACAGACACATCATGAATCCGGAAATTGCCCGGTCGCCAATGCCGCCAAACTCTTTGGTGATCACTGGACCCTGCTGCTGATTCGCGATCTGGCCAGTGGCTGCCGGCGCTTCCAGCAATTGCAGATGTCGACAGGTATCAGCCCCGGCGTCCTCTCATCACGTTTGCGGATGCTCGAGCAAGCTGGATTGATCACCCGCAAACAGTTCCCGGAGATCCCGCCACGTGTTGAGTACAGCCTGACCGAGAAAGGTCGTGCAGCTGTCCCTCTGATCGATCAGTTACGGATCTACGGTGAGCAGTGGCTTGCCGACACAGAATGTCCGGCTGAGGAATCCGCTGAAGAAATCGAACAGGCCGAGGGAGCTACCGCCACCACAGCTGGCTAGGGCGCGACTCGTCGATTGCATGCCAGTGCCGAACAGCGGCGCTGGCATACGTGTCTTCCGGGAATTTTCCGTCCCGGCACGTGATGTGCGGCAATTGCGGAGTGTGCTTCGAGCGATGAAACGGTCGCATTTGAAACGACCTGAGCTTGAAGCATCGTGTATTCTTTTTAGTCGGTGATATTTGTTGTGTCACAGCGGTACGGTCCGTGTGACCACTATGAGAGGAGCTCCATTCAATGGCTCAGAGTTCACTACTCGGCTATCCGCGGATAGGCAGGAAGCGTGAGCTCAAGCGCGCAGTTGAGCGGTACTGGTCCGGGAAAAATTCGGAGCAGGACGTCGTCAACACAGCGAGTGAGATTCGTAAAGCTGCCTGGGGTATTCAGAACAAACACGGAATCGATCAGATTCCGGTCAATGATTTCTCGTATTATGATCATGTGCTCGACACGATCTGCCTGATGGGTCTCGTGCCGGAGCGATATAACTTCAATTCCTCGAAGGTTGATATTGACACGTATTTTGCGATGGCCCGCGGCGCCAAGGGACAGCCGGCGCTTGAACTGACGAAATGGTTTGATACCAACTATCACTATCTCGTACCAGAATTTGATGCCGGATCCCCGAAACTGTCCAGTGATAAGCCATTTGCCGAGTTCGACGAGGCAAAGAAGGAGCTGGGCAAGGCACCGAAGCCGGTCCTCGTTGGCCCGGTAACGCTGCTTCTGCTCGGGAAGTCCCACACCAAGCCACTGGCCGAGCACCTGGCTGATCTGCTGCCGATCTATGCCGAGATCCTCAGCAAGTTCAAGGATGCCGGTGCCGAGTGGGTACAGATCGACGAGCCGACACTGGTCGAGGATCGCACTGACGAAGAGCGCTCCCTCTATCAGCAGGCTTACGCCGGTCTGGCCAGCCAGAGCAACCGCCCGAAGATCATGCTGCAGACCTACTTCGAGTCCCTCAATGGCAACTGGGACACCGCAGTCGGCCTGCCGGTCGAAGGCCTCGGCCTTGATTTCGTCCGCAACGATGAGAACCGCGCAGCCCTGAAGAAGAATGGCTTCCCGCAGGACAAGGTTCTCGGAGCGGGTGTCGTCAACGGTCGGAACGTCTGGCGCTCCAACCTGAATGACAAGCTGACCCTGCTCGAAGAGATCGCACAGACAGTCGACAAGGACCGCCTGTGGGTTCAGCCGTCCTCCTCGCTTCTGCATCTTCCGCATGATCTCGATCTGGAAGAGAAGCTGGACCAGGACGTCAAGAACATCCTCGCCTTTGCGCAGGAGCGACTCGAAGAGATCCGCGTTCTCACCAAGGGCCTGAACGAAGGCCGCAACGCCGTCAAGGCGGAACTGGACGCGAACCAGAAGATCTTCGATCAGGCAATGAAGTCGACCCGCATCTACAACGCGCAGGCTCAGGAGCGCGTTGCCGGTGTCACCGAAGCCGACTTCAGCCGAACCTCACCATTCCGCGAGCGAATTGCCAAGCAGAAGGCTGCGCTCAAGCTTCCAGAGTTCCCGACCACCACAATCGGGAGTTTCCCGCAGACGAAGGAAGTCCGGTCGATGCGTGCCAAGTGGAAGAAAGGCAGCATCTCTGACCAGGAATACTGGGACTTCATGCGGGAGCGCACCAAGGAAGTCATCAAGCAGCAGGAAGACATCGGCCTCGACGTGCTAGCGCACGGCGAGTTCGAGCGCACCGACATGGTCGAGTTCTTCGCTGAGAAGCTCGAAGGCATGGCGGTCACCGAGCACGCCTGGGTTCAGTCCTACGGCAGTCGCTGCGTTCGCCCGCCGATCGTCTACGGTGATGTCTATCGTCCAGAGCCGATGACCGTCGACATGATCGCGTTTGCCCAGCAGCAGACCGACAAGCCGATGAAGGGTATGCTCACCGGACCGGTGACGATCCTGAACTGGTCATTCGAGCGGGAAGACATTCCGCCGTATCAGACCGCCAACCAGATCGCGCTGGCGCTACTGGACGAAGTGACTGACCTGCAGAAGGCAGGCATTCGCGTCATTCAGGTGGACGAGCCGGCTCTGCGTGAGGGTCTGCCGCTCCGCAGCCGCAAGCGTGAAGAGTATCTGGACTGGTCCGTCCGATCGTTCCGGTTATCAACATCCACCGGAGTCGAGGACGAGACGCAGATCCACACGCACATGTGCTATGCAGAGTTCAACGAGATCATCGCCGCCATCGAAGCACTCGATGCCGACGTGATTTCGGTCGAGAACAGCCGCAGCCACGCCGAGTTGCTGCAGGCGTTCACCGATCACAAGTACGAGCGGCACATTGGCCCGGGCGTCTACGACGTTCACTCCGCACAGGTCCCGAACACCGAGGACATGGTGGAGATGCTCCAGCGCAGCAGCAAGGTGCTGCCAGAAGAGCAGATCTGGGTCAACCCGGACTGTGGTCTGAAGACCCGTGGCAACGAAGAGGTCTGGCCGTCGCTGAAGAACATGGTTGACGCCGCGAAGGAAATTCGCGCCCGCCAGCCAGTCGGCGCCGACTAGATCGCTCAAACGAAATCTACCCCCTGGCCCTTCTCCCAGCATTGGGAGAGGGCCGGGGGTGAGGGCCAATCATGTGGCCCATTGACGGGAGGGCGTTGTGCCCTCCCGTTTTTCATGCCCATCACCGCATGATGCGTTATCCTGTTTTCGGGAAATGCCGGCTGGGACCGACTGAAGCAGGAGCATCTGACATGAGTACACGCGCATCGCAACGAGTGGCATCGCTCGGCACCACGGTGTTTGGAGAAATGAGCCGAATGGCCGGCGAACTTGGTGCCGTCAATCTGGGGCAGGGCTTCCCGGAATTCTCCGGCCCGGATGTCGTGAAGACTGCCGCCAAACAGGCGATCGACGACAACAAGAATCAGTACGCACCACCGCAGGGGATTCCGCGTTTGCGACAGGCGATCGCTGATACGTACCAGCAGGCCTACGGGCTGGAAGCTGACGTCGAGCAGGAGATCACCGTCACCACGGGAGCTACCGAGGCGCTGCTAGCGTCGATGCTCGGGCTGCTCGATCCGGGTGACGAAGTGGTGGTCTTCGAGCCGTTCTATGACGCCTATCCGGCGCAGATTTCGTTTGCCGGGGGCAAGACCGTGCCGGTACGGCTGAATACACCGGACTGGTCGTTCGATCCAGACGAACTGGCCGGCGCTTTTTCGGCACGAACCCGCGCCATTCTGATCACCAACCCGCACAACCCGACCGGCAAGGTCTTCACGGAAGAAGAGCTCGACCTCATCGCCGATCTGTGCCAGACGCATGATGTAGTCGCCATTACCGATGAAGTCTATGATCGTC
>SLFF01000340.1 GCA_007124395.1 Thermomicrobiaceae bacterium
ACGATGACCTGTCTGGCGTGCCAATTCGTGAGCCATGGACGCAGCAATTCTGTCTCTCCGTTGCTCACTGGTCGCCGGAAAATTCCAGGGACTCGCCAGGGGAACGTAATGCGACAGAAACAGGTTTCCCACGGCTACAGGCTGTGCTAGGCTTGCTTCGCTGACAGATTTGCCCATTCGAAAGGCCGATGAAGCATGAGCTACGCACTGACCCCTATGCAGGCATTCTGGCGTCTGTTCCGGGTGAACTTCTACGTGTTTGGCGGCATCACCCTTGTGTTCGGCGTTTTCCTAGCGGGCTTTGCCTGGGGAAATCTCCCACTGATCGCACGCGGGATGGAAACTGAAGCCACTATGACCGTCCTCAACTATTCGACCAGAATCTGTAGCGGCGAATCCTGCCCCGGCGGTATCAGTAACGGTCAGACGTACTATAGCGTGAATAGAAGTTATGATTTCGTCACCGCGAACGGGGAAGCAGCAAGCTTTAGTCGTACCAGGACGCAGGGCACCGCTCCTGTGGTGGGCAGCACCAACTCGACCTTGATCACCTACCTGCCCGACAATCCAACATCTGCCACCGTCGGGACCCGTTCCGGGCTGGTGCGTGAACTCCAGGTCTTCATCGGGATTACCGCGCTGGCGCTGACGGGGCTTCTGGCTATGGCTGGCTGGACTATGCTGAACGTGCGCCGCACCTTCGCTCTGGCTCGTACCGGTAAGCCGCGGCGCGGTACCGTGATCCAGAAGCCCGAAGAATTCAAGAGCGGGTTCGCAAGGTACGTCCATTGGAAGCTCTCGGACGGGCGCATCGGGCATAGCCTGCCACTGGCCGCCGGCGAGAAGATACCGCGACCGAATGAACGCATTGCGGTCCTCGATGACGGTGCCCGCGGCGCCTGGACCGATCAGATCGCGCCGGAGATGAAGACCGAAGCACCGGTATGACCACCGTTCTGATATCTGGATGAACCGGTCATCTCCGAACCGCGTCAGTTCCAGTCGTCCGGTGTTCGGAGACGGCAAGCTGCCTGGCATCTTTCACTCGGCCTCAGCTGGACCGTGCCCCCAATCGCTCGGCAATCAACTCCATGATGTGCATTGCCTTTACCTTGCTGCCACGGGCGTGCAGCCCACCCTTGATCTGCATTAGACAGCCTGGGTTGTCGGACACCAGCACCCGGGCTTCGGTCGCTTCAGCATGGTTGATCTTCTTCTGAAGGATCGCACTGGAGACTTCGGGAAAGTCCATGGCAAAGGATCCACCGAAGCCACAGCAGACACTCGAATCACGCATCTCCCGCAACTCCAGGCCCAGCACTTCTTCAATAATGTAGCGCGGCTGCTCTTTGATCCCCAGCGCGTTATGCGACTGACAGGCATCGTGGTAGGTCACGATCGGCCCGGAGCCGTTGACGCCCGGCAGCGGTTTGATCTTCGCCTTGTCGGTCAGGAACGTCGTGGCATCGACGATCCGTTCGGCCAGACGTTCGGTCCGCTCCAGCCATTCCGGATCGTGCCGGAAGAGATGCCGGTAGTCATCGACGATCGCCGCATAGCAACTGGTCGAGTTACTGACGATCCAGTCGGCATCGACCTTTTCCAGCATCCGGATCGTCTGCTCGGCCATCGTGCGACCGCGCTTCGTATCGCCCGAGTTCAGTGCCACCAGTCCACAGCAGTGCTGATCCGGTGGGAAGATGACGTGACAGCCGCAGGCTTCGAAGACCTTGATGGCGGTCTCGCCCATCTCCGGCATCAAGCGGTCGATCATGCACCCCGGGAAATAGGCGACGGTCTGCCCGGCGACCTGACTGCCGGGGAAGATCGACTCCGGGGCCGGTCCAGACGGGCGTTTGTGACCGCGCCGTGGCTTGATCCGGTCTCGCAGCGGTTTCCGAACCGGGGCGATCAGGTGGCGATCCTTCGTCATCTTGCCCTGCAACGGAATGCGTTTGATGAAGCCGTCGGAATCTTTCAGTGGGGCGGCACCCCGGGCAGCCAGGCGCATCCAGCGATTACCCTGTTTCGGGTTCGACCAGCGCTCCAGCGCTTCGTCCTTCATTCGGGTGGCGTGGCCCATCTGATCGACCACCCGCTCCCGGACATCCATGATCATCCGGGGAATCGGGATATCCACCGGACAGACCACCTGACATGCGTTGCAGGAGACACAGAGCGATTGTGGATCTGCGGCGTTCTCCAGCCCGTGATGGATCGCGGTCAATGGAAGGCCGATCGGGCCGGTGTAGACATGCCCGAAGAGATGTCCAGAGACGATCTGGTACGGCGGGCAGACGTTGGAGCAGGCCCCGCAGCGGATGCAGTAGAGCGTGTCGACCAGATCTTCGTCTTCCCGGGCGGCGAAGCGTCCGTTATCCAGCAGGACGATGTGGACTTCCTTTGGGCCATGCACTCCGATGCTGAGATCGAGCTCGATATCGGCACTCCGGCTCGGGCCGGTGATGAAGGAGACGTAGCTCGTCAGCTTCTGTGAGGTTCCCGATCGGGGCAGCAACTGGAGCATCTTCGTGGCGTCTTCCAGTGTCGGGAGGATCTTCTCCACGCCCATCACCGCAACGTGAACTGGCGGCAGTGTCGTCACCAGTCGGCCGTTGCCTTCATTACTGACCAGCACCAGGGTGCCAGACTCGGCGATGCCGGCATTGCCACCGGAGATGCCCATGCCGGCATCGATGAACGCCTGCCGTAGCTCGGCCCGGGCGACTTTCACCAGTTCCGATGTCTCGGAGCCGAGTTTCTTCTGGCCTTTGAGGTTTTTGCGGAATATTTCGGCGATCTGCTCCCGGGTCTTGTGGATAGCCGGAGCGATCAGGTGCGACGGTGTTTCCTTTGAGAGCTGGAGAATCCACTCGCCGAGATCGGTCTCCACTGCGGTCACGCCGCGCTTCTCAAGATAGTCGTTGAGATGGATCTCTTCGGTCGCCATCGACTTGGCCTTGACCGCCATCTTGACGCCGTGGTGTTCGGCGATATCCCCGATGATCCGGTTGGCATCATCGATGGTCTTTGCCAGGTGGACCGTTGCGCCGACCGCTTCTGCCTCGCGGGTGAACTGCTCCACCAGCGCCGGCATATTCTCTATCGCCTTCTCCTTGATCGCCCGGAATTCGGAGCGCATACCCTCGAAGTCGAGCTCCTTGAAGGCATTGTCCCGACGATCGCGGATCGTGGTCAGTCCACGGGTCAGCGCCAGTGACAGATGGGGATCTTTGACAGCTTTGTCGATCTGCTTCTGGAATTTCTTGCTGCGTGCCGGCATGGTGGTCGCTTCCATTTCCCCGCGATAATGCTCTGATAATCGTTACGCTCATACTACCCTGACTTGCCCGGGTTGTCCGTATCACACAGTTCGGAAGTGCTGAGTCGTCAGGGGAGAAGAACCAGCTTCCCGGGGTAACGCTTCTCCACAAAATCGCGTTGAGCATCATGGATCTTCTGGAGTGGGTAGGTCTGCGCCACGAGCGGCGAGATGCTGCCACGTCGCGCGAACTCCAGGAGCCATCGAAAATGTGCCGGTGTGTGCATCGTTGAGCCAATCAGAATACGCCGGTGCAGATAGAGAACGCGCAGGTCGAACTCGACGACCGGTCCCGCAATGGCTCCAGCGATGACCATTCGCCCCGCATCACGCAGCAGCGGAATGATGGTGGAGAACATGCTACCGCCGACCACATCCGCAATCGCGTCAAGCGGTCCACCAGCAACTCGTGTGATCGTATCGGCCAGGTCATCACTCGATCGAAGCACCACCTGATGGGCACCCGCTTGAAGGGCTATGTCCTGGTTGCCTTCACTGGTCAGTGCGATAACCCGGGCACCTCGTGCAGCGGCAAGCTGGACGAGCGCGAATCCAACGCCGCCAGATGCCCCGGTAACGAGGATGACCTCGTCTGCCTTGATGGACGCGCGCTCGAGCATTCCCATCGCGGTACCGTAGGCCGTCGGCAGACAGGCAAGCTGCTCATCAGTTAGAGGAGATCCGCTTACGTCATGTACGTGCTTCGCGTCGACGACGACGAACTGCGCAAATCCACCATCGTATTCGGATCCATACACTGCCAGGAGTTTGGCGTCCTCGGCCTCACTATCGTAGATCGGGGGGTCGACGATCACTCGTTGGCCAACGCGTCCAGTGTCAACGCCCTCACCGACGTCGACAATTTTTCCGGCTATATCGGTGCCCTGTATCCGGGGAAACTGCAGCGGTACGCCCTGCCATCCAGCGATTGCACCTGGATTGCCCGCAGCGCCGTAAGCACCTTCGCGCGTCCAGATATCCGTGTTGTTGACGGCCGCCGCCGTAACCTCGATAAGAACCTGATTGGGTCCAGGGATCGGCACAGGCACGTCATCACGGACTTGCAGTACTTCCGGACCGCCATGTGCTGTCAGGAGTGCTGCGGTCATTGACTCAGGCATTCAACCTCAATTCACGTCACGAGATGCGTAATGCGGACTCTACTGTGTGGACAGGCGGTGGGCGGAGATCAGGCTGATCGTCAACTGCCGTTTTCGCCGCGAATGATCTCATCCTACCCGGAAACCGATCGGCGTGGAAGTCTGTGCAGTTTGCGCTTGACATCGCCGCCATTCGGCAACTACTATAATCCCGAGTAAATAAGTCGGGATTCATCTCAATACGCGACACCTCGACTGTTATCCATAGAGAGCCGGAGTAGTTGATCATGATCGAGCTTCGAATCCACGCCTTCAGCTGGTGCATGCACCATCAGCAGCCCGTGGTTGGACTGACCGCGAATGACACTGATCCTGTAGACCTGATCTGGAT
>SLFF01000168.1 GCA_007124395.1 Thermomicrobiaceae bacterium
GCCCCGTCTCGAACCGCCAGCTCCAGCGTATCCATGCTGGATATCAAGGCCAGTGCCTCATTGGATTTAGCCGCTGCATATGACGCCGCCAGCCCGGAGCACCTGAACTCGCCGCACTGTACCTCGATGCCCTTCGCCATAGCATCTTCGAGCAGATGCGCCGCGATGTTCGTGATGCCGTTACCGTAGTGATCGATGAGGAGAATCGTTCCGTATACGGTATCGCCATCTCGAAGCGCCCGGGGAACATCCAGTCGCACGAGCGATCGTGGATCGACCACTGAACCAAGTTCGGAAAGAGATCGCCCAACGGCGAGTTCGGCAGCGGCTGGAGCGAAGAGATCACGGCCATGAAACGTGCGGGAGATTCGCCCCGCATGGAGTTGTCGGGGATCGATCTCGATCACTTCCTCAGGTTTGGCACCGTCGAGCGCCCCATCGAGAACGCCATTATCCGGTCCAACAAAACAGTGCCCCTGCCAGGATAGAGCAATCGCGCGTCGATCCGAGCCAACTCCGGGATCCACAACGACCAGATGAATAGTGCCGGGTGGGAAAGTGGACCAGGATGCCCGCAAGTGCAGCGCCCCGGTGAGGATCGATTGAGGAGGCACTCCGTGCGTGAGATCGACCAGAGTGAGACCGGTCGTCCGGGAGAGCATCACACCTTTCATCTGCCCGACGAAGGTGTCACTCAACCCGAAATCCGTCAGCAATGTCACAACGGACCTTGCCACCTCACCCACACTTTCACGACTGCCGAATGCTCATCGTACTAACGGGCCGAACCACTGGCCAACTGCTGCTTCGCCCACTCGAACTCTTCTGGCGTATTGGTGTTGAAGAACGAGAGAAGCTGGCTATCGATCTCCGCTACTTCTTCCTGCGACACCTTCTGGACGTTGACTTCAGTGAAAAAGCCAACCACTTTGTACACGCCAGCATCGAGTTGCCGCTGGATTGCGGGCAAGCACGATTTCGAATAGATCGCATGAAGCGTCTCCAGCGTCTCGGCTCCACCCTGATCGCTGCGTTCTGCGTCAAGTGAAGGAATCAAGACGTCGTAGTCACTCGATCGATCGATCATATGCTGTAGCAGTTTGATGTTGACGAACGGCATATCGCACGCCAGAACCAGACAACGATCGTGTTTGACCTCCGAGAGTGCCGTATAGATGCCTCCCAATGAGCCGGATTGCGGCAGACGGTCCGGCACTACGCGACACTCGAACTGCTCGTACTCCGGACGATCTGTTGCCACGATAATCGTTTCATCGGCAACCGATTTCGCCGCGTTGATCACATATTCGATCATTGGACGACCATCGACCTCGAGGAGCGCTTTGTCCTCGCCCATCCGTCGACTCTGACCACCTGCGAGAATTGCTGCTGAAAGTCCACTAGACCTGTTCATATTATCTCCTCGCCGTGTCTCGTCTCCTGCACCGTGTATGTTAGCCCACAATTGTACTAGAGCAGTCCCCGACCTCTTGACGCACGGACGCTGGCTATTCATAATCAGTTAACGACCTGAGTTTTTATCCGGAGGAGGGCTGCGGTGAAGATACCGTTGGCAAACATCAGTCGAAATCGGATGACCTGAAGCACCTGTAGCTATGTACGGGTGCTTTTTTGTTTGCCAGTAGGCCAGAGGTTTCCACGGATGAGGCTCGAAATCTCCTGATGCGGATCCCGCTTCAGGTCGCAGGAACGGAGAGGTCAGATGAACTCATCGCTCATCGGCAAGATCCAGAAGGCTCGTCGGTACGCTCAGGAACCGGAACGCGCTCAGTTCCAGTCCCTCCACGTCCAGTTCCAGGGTGGACACGATGTCTACGATGTCCGCCTCGACGACCGGGAATGGTCCTGCAACTGCCACACCTATGAATCACTCGGAACCTGCAGTCACATCATGACGATGGAACGACTGCTGGCTGCGATGATTCCCGCAGACGTAGAAGCCAGCGACAGAATCCCCGTCGCCGGTTAGCTGAAACAACGACGTTCCAGCCACGAAAAAGTCCCCGGTTGCAAAGAGCAATCGGGGACCTGATACCTGTTCTGAATATGAGTCTGCTAGTTTGCGGACATCGCAGGATGGTAATCCCGCCCGCTCGTCAGGCTGTGAGACCAGACGAGGACGAATTCGTCTCCGTTGTCTCGTCTGATCAGCTCGTCGGGGTGCCAATCCGCTGATTCATCACCGGATGGCTGAACGCGGACCAGTGGGTTCGGATTCTCCACCACTGTCGATTTCGGCGCAGCATCCAGTTGTTCGAGGATGATCGCAATCGCTGCCCCGTAACACGCAATCTGGTTTCGGAACCAGTTTCCCACGAGAATACTCACTCTGCTCGTCGCTCAGATGCGTTCGAATCGGTCCACATTCAACACGAACACGTTCGCGCCACCAACGGTAACTTCAACCAGATCAGAGGGATACCATTCGTGAATGTCGCCGATAATCTCCGGCTGGATGGTCTCGGAGCGTTCCCGACAGTTCCGGTCGATAATTCGGAGAACATCCGGAACCTCAGCGTCTTCAACACCCATCATCAGCGTCGTGTTACCCACGCGTAAGAATCCACCAGTACTACTGATCCGCGTAGAACGATAC
Organism: Thermomicrobiaceae bacterium; assembly: GCA_007124395.1. Taxonomy (GTDB): domain Bacteria; phylum Chloroflexota; class Chloroflexia; order Thermomicrobiales; family Thermomicrobiaceae; genus SLMJ01. Next base: position 2,618 of record SLFF01000168.1, read on the forward strand.
CCGGCTGCAGTAATTGCCCTCAGCAACTGGTTCGCGTCATAATCCTGAACGATCGCAAACACGAGTTTCATGCGCTTGCTCCTCTGGCCATAGTCAGGACAACCCCTCGTCGGCTTCACCCAGCTACTGATTTGCCAGACTATAGCACAGAAATGCGCCGGAATTCCCGTCCAGTTTTCGCACACGGCCTTCAGATCAGCCGATTGACACATCACTTGGATTCATGGGACAAACAGTTTGCGAACCATGTCTGAAACAGAACGGTGAGGCCTCGATGTCGCTCCCGAAAATCCCGACGCTATCAGCACTCACCTGGGTCGAGGCGAGGGACATTCTGCAGCTGCGACCGGTCGGCCTGTTGCCGATCGGTGCGATCGAGGCTCACGGCCCGCATTTGCCTCTGGACACTGATGCAATTATCGCTCAAGCGATGGCAGCGACAGGCGGATTGGCCATTCGGCAGAGCGGTATCCCGGCACTCATCCTGCCCGCGGTTCAGTACTCAGTGAGCTTCGCGGGTGCCTGTTTCCCCGGCACCATGCCAGTTAGTTCGGCCGCGCTCGGTGCCTATCTCGATGATATCCTGCGGTTTCATGCGTCCCAGGGATACCGGGCGATCTGTATCTGCAACGCCCATCTCGAACCGGCCCACGTTGAAGTCGTGTCCCGGGTAACAACGACAGCAACGACGCACGCCGGAATCCCGGTGATCTTTCCTGACCAGCGGCAGGAGCCGTGGGCTTCGCGTCTGGGCGATGAATTTGCGGCGGGTTCTCGACACGCGGGCAAGTACGAAACATCGATCGTGCTTGCCGCCAGTCCGGATTCAGTCCGGCACACGGAGATGGAAGAACTCCAGCCGGTCTGGATCGATTTACCAGCCGCACTGAAAGCCGGGGCTCGCGATTTTGCAGAAGCTGGAGCCGATCAGGGATACTTCGGCGACCCGGCAGCAGCGACTGAAGATCACGGCCTGGCGCTTCTCGAGATCCTCGGTGAAATGATCCGGGAACGAACCATGCAAGCTCTAGTATCATCTGGCAAATAGGGAAAGGAATCACGATGGATCCGAAAATCACCTGGTTCGCTCAATCTGCGTTTATGGTCGAACATGGAGGAATGCGGATTTACATCGACCCCTTCCAGATTCCGGACGGCGTCGAACCCGCCGATGTCCTGCTCCTGACGCACGAGCATCGGGACCATCTGTCAGCCGAAGACATCGCAAAAGTTCGCAACGAAAACACCACCGTTATCGTGGGACCCAATGTCGAAGGAAAGATCGATAATCCATCGAAGGTGCTCGAGATTGAAGAGTCGACCACCGTTGGAAACCTCTCGGTCAAGGCTGTCGCTGCGTATACCATCACCAAACTGCGCGACACCGGTGAGCCAACGCATCCGAAAGAACACAAGCACGTCGGCTACGTGTTCGAGATCGAAGGCTTGAGCTTCTACTTCGTCGGCGACAGCGATGTCATCCCCGAGATGAGCGGGATTGGCCCGGTGGATTACGCATTCGTACCCGTCAGCGGCAAGTTCGTCATGACGGCCGAAGAAGCGGCGGACGCGGTTGCGGTATTTCAGCCGAGCGTTGCAATCCCCTGCCACTACGGGTCCGTGGTTGGCTCAATCGACGACGCCCGCAAGTTCGCCGATCTCGTGCCCGATCAGGTTCGAGTCTGGATTATGGAACCCGTTGGCTCTTGACGCCGCTAACTAGACGCTATTTCGATAAGGACTGACCGAAAAATGGACCGGTTGCTACTCTCTGTTCTCACTCGACGATCACTTCTCAAGAGCGGCGCCGTGGCGCCGGTTCTCTTCCTGGCTGGATGTTCCTATCTCATCGAGGAGGAGACGGAAGCGGAGCCTTCGCCCACCTCCGAACCCGAAATCGAGATCGAGGCAACCCCTACGCCAGAGGAAGAGCCGACCGCAACTCCGGCTCCTGATCCCAGTCCCACCCCGGAACCAACGCCCGAACCGACTGAGGTGCCAGAAGAGGAGCTCGAGCCGGTCAGTCTATATATCGATAGCGCACTCGATGTCGCTGGACAGTCACTGGTTCGTGAGTCTGTCGATCGCCTCGAATCGCTGGGGAGTGAACTTGGGATCGAGATTGAACTTACCAGCGACGGGGCGTCCGCCAACGTTGCCCTGTTCCCCAGAAACATGGGTCCGACCGGCC
>SLFF01000175.1 GCA_007124395.1 Thermomicrobiaceae bacterium
GTGTAGGTCCGTGGATAGGCCCGTGGATGCTCGATATAGATCTCGTAGTCCTTGATGTAGAGTGTCTTGCGCTCTTCGGCGAACTTCAGATGGTTCGTGGAGAGCTCGTTCATGATCAGGAACGGATCGCCATCAGCCGGGATGACGGCCGCCACCGGACGTTCCCACGGAGCGACGTCCAGATGGAAACCGGTCACCATATAGAAGTTCTCAGGTGTAGTGACAATCAGCGCCTCGAAGTCGTTCTCTTCCAGATAGTTCTTGATGCGTTTCTCGCGGTCTGCGAAGACCTTCTGCGGTACAAAGTTCGGCATGGATGTGTCCCTTTCCTGAACTCATCGGATCGAACCGGAACAGTCGTCCATCGGTGGACGCTCCGGCGGCCAGCGCATGTATACGGGGCAACCGGCAGTCACCAGAGCCGGTTCAGCGCTGGCGTAAGCATAGCCGGAGGCATCGTAGCACAAGAGTCTCGGGGCAAAAACGATCGGCCAGCTGGTCGTCCTGCAAAACGAAACCGGGGTCGGACAGTGTCCGGCCCCGGTGGAACGTCGTGTCTCTGCGGTTACCGCCTCAGGCGTGGATCCAGCACATCGCGGAGCCAGTCGCCAACAAGGTTGACGGCCAGAACCACCAGTGCCAGGGCTATTCCGGGGACGGCGATCATCCACCAGGACGACCAGATGTTGGCGAAGCCTTCACTGATCATGCTGCCCCAGGCCGGGGTTGGTGGCTGCACACCAAAGCCGAGAAAGCTGATGCTCGCTTCGGCGATGATGAACTGAGCCACCTGCAGCGTCGCCGTGACCAGCAACGGAGTGGTGATGTTCGGGAAGATATGCTTCCAGATGATCCGCCCATTGCTGGCGCCCATCAACCGGGCCGCCTGGGTGAACTCTCGCTCACGCATTACCAGCACTTCACCACGGGCAATCCGGGCGTACTCCACCCAGCCCGCTATGGCAAGCGAGATGATGATGTTCCTGACCCCCAGTCCGATGATCGCGTTGATCGTCAGCGCCAGCAGGATGAACGGAAACGCCAGGTGGACATCCACGATCCGCATGATCACGGAGTCGATCCAGCCACCGTAGTAGCCAGCCATCAGGCCAGCTGTGATCCCGACGACGGCGGCGATCAGCACACTGACCGAACCGACAAGCAGCGAGATTCTGGCTCCGTAAATCGTCCGGGAGAAGACATCCCGTCCCAGCTGATCGGTTCCGCCGATGTGCCCCTCAGTGAACGGTGGTACCCGGGCGACACCGTAGTCCGGATCGAAGAGGTTTCCTGTCAGGATCCATGGTGAAAGGATGGCCGCCATCGAGAGCACGACCAGGAAGATCACCATGATCAGGACAATCTTGTCCCGCAGGAGCTCTCTCAGCATGTAGCGCCAGCCCGCGCGATTTCGTGCCCGAAGTTCAGCGGCGGCGGCGATCGTCTCTGCCTGAGTGCTCATTTCAGCCTGACCTCCGGATTCGCCCAGGCGTAGGCCAGGTCAGTCAGCAGGCTGAACAGGGTGTAGACCAGTGCCACGAAGACGATTGTAGCCATCACCACCGGGAAATCCCGGTTGAGCAGCGATTGCAACAGCAGTCGGCCCATTCCCGGCCAGGCGAAGATCTGTTCCACGACGACCGCGCCACCAAGCAGGTGTCCGGCCTGCAGACCGGTGATGGTCAGCAACGGAATACTGGCGTTCTTCAAAGCATGGACCCAGACTACCTTTGATTCGCTCAAGCCTTTGGCACGGCCGGTACGGATGTAGTCCTGCCCCAGCACATCGAGCATGGTCGAGCGGGACAACCGGGCGTATCGGGCAACACTGAAGGCAGCCAGCGTCGCCGTTGGCATGATCAGTTGCGCCAGACTCCCCCTGCCGCTCGTCGGTAACCATCCGAGATAGACAGAGAAGAACAGGATCAGCAGCAGTCCCATCAGGAATGCCGGCACCGAGAGTCCGAGCACCGAGATCAGCGTTGCGGCTTTATCTCCCAGCGATCCACGGTTGAGCGCTGAGAAGATCCCCAGCGGCACACCAATCAGGAGTGATACGGCCAGCGCAGCAGCACCGAGTTGCAGCGTGGCCGGAATTCGCGCGAGCACCAGCCCCGTTGCCGAATCCCGTTGCCGCAGAGAGTCACCGAAGTCCCCCCGGACGGCATCGCCCATGAAGCGCAGATATTGTTGCCAGAGCGGGTCGTTGAACCCATAGCGCTCGCGAATCTCTTCGAGGTTTGCGCGGGAGGTGTCCATCGGCACGAAGAAGTGCACAGGATCACCCGTCAGGCGGGTCAAAAAGAACACCACCGTCAGCACCAGGAAGATCACAAACACCATGTGAATCAACCGACGAATGATATAGGCAGTCATCTGAATACCCAGCGGCCCGCCCCGAAGGGCGGGCCAGTAGTGATTTTAAGAGTTGCGCGGTCCTGCGTCGCCCATCCACATGAATTCATCAGCTCGTGGCGTGAACTCAACGTTCTCAGCGACACCATAGATGTCGTGCTGCTGCCAGAGGAAGAGCCATCCAGCATCTTCGTGGATGATCTCCTGGATTTCGTCCCACTTCTCCTGGGCTTCATCCGGATCAACGGTGCGACCTGCGTCGAAGATCATCTCTTCGAGCTCCGGGTCACCGTAGCCACTGTAGGTGGAATCACCCGTGAAGAGGAACTCGATGGTGCCCTGTGCTTCCAGCGCCGGACCCCAGCCAAGGTAGAACATGTCGCCGGTTTCCCGGTTGACGATCTTGTCGAGGTGGGTGCCCCACTCGTTGAACTGCACGTTGACGGTGATACCGATACGGCCGAGCTCGGCAGCGATTGCCTGCGCAGCGTCGGCATCCATCGGATAGCGACCCTGTGGAGCATCCATCGTGATCTCCAGCTCGTTCGGGTCGACACCGGCCTCTTCGAGCAACTCGAGCGCGCGGTCCGGATCATACGGATACGGCTCGATATCCGGGTTGACGTTGGCGTTGACTTCCGAGAGACAGCCGGCCATCTTGGTGGCTTCGCCCTGGAAGATACCGTCGATGATGGCATCGACATCAACCGCGTAGTTGATCGCCTGGCGAACGCGAACGTCTTCGAAGACGCTGCCCTCACGGTTGTTTACCAGCGCAACGTAGTTGACGCGGGAGGACGGGATCGACTCGATGCGTGCCTCGTCGTTGTCCTCGACGGTGTCGAGTGCATCGATCGGCACGTCCTTGACGATCTGAATCTCACCGGCCAGCAGCGAGGACAGGCGCGAGCTGAATTCCGGCATAAAGCGGAACTCGACCTGATCGACCTGCACATCGTGCTTCCAGTAGTCCGGGTTGCGGTCCAGCAGAAGTCGCTCGTCACGAACCCACTCATTGAACATGAACGGGCCGGTACCGACCGGGTTGTTGGCCAGCTCGTCGTCACCAACCTCTTCCCAGTACTCGAGCGGTACTGGCTCCAGCGCCACCAGGCGGGTCGGGAAGATCGGGAATGGCTCAGAGGTGGTCACGCGCCAGGTGAGATCATCGATCACTTCGATATCTTCAACTGGCTGGAAGCGCTCCAGATAGTGGCTCTCGTTGGCCTCATCCTGGACCCACTCGAGCAGAACCTTGAAGTGCTCTGCTGTGAGAACTTCACCGTTGTGGAACTGGATGTTGTCGTCAACCAGCTGCATTTCCCAGGTGAGATCGTCGATGACTTCGATGGTGCAGAGCCATGCGCCAACGGCGAAGTTGTCATCCGGGTCGTAGTTGACGGTGCGGTCGTAGATATGGCTGATCATGATGCCGGTCGTCCAGTCGACGATCGCGGTTGGCATGAGGGTCAGCGCGTCAGCACCGATACCGACGGTAATGCGATCGACGCGATCACCAGTTGGCTCATCGTCGTCAGCATCGTCGGAATCATCCGGATCTTCATCGTCGTGATCTTCGTCATCGACGTGGTCGTCCGGCTCATCGGCTACGGTGTCGTCATCGTCGTCGTCATCGGCATCGTCGAGATCGACTTGGCCAGCATCGGCCGTATCGTCGACTTCTTCGCCGTCATCGCCATCGTCTTCACACGCTGCGAGCAGCGTGCCGCCGATGGTAGCGCCGACACCGAGAACCGTTGCGCGCTTGATCAGGTCACGTCGGGTCAGTTGCCCGGTCGCGAGCGCATGCCTGAGATTACCCAGACTGGAAAGATCTGCCATGGCTTCGTATCTCCTCCTCCATAGAACAGTATGTATTGCGGCCTGTGCAACAGGCCCACAAAGGTAAGCGAAGCATAGGCAGCGCGTTGATATGATGTCAAGGAGATGTAAGTATCCATCGCACGCCCAGCGAGCTGACATAATCCCCTCCATTCTTGCCGATTCTTGCGCGATAGACGCCCATGTCCACGCAGTTCAGATTCTCGTCTCAAAAAAGTGCCATCAGTGGTACGTACTTCGCGAGAGTTCGGCGTCGAACGCAACGCACGTTCATCAGGAAAGGGGCAGGAAAATGGAGTGGCTGCAAGACCATGCAGAACTGATCTCCGCACTGGCCACGGTGCTCATGACCATAGCCTGGGTCACCTACGCCCAGTTCGGCATCATCACCTATATTCGACAGCGTCAACCGAGAATCGTGATCGATAAGACCGCAGAGGACACGCTCAGCACCCGGTTTGTTGTGGTGAACTTGAGCGAATATCCGATTTACATCTCGGGCATCCTGGTAGTTGTCCATCGGGATGGTGAAGAGTTCGTCCACAAGATTGACAACTACCGTCGGTCGACGAACGATGACGGGGAAGAACTGGATGAGGCCGAA
>SLFF01000244.1 GCA_007124395.1 Thermomicrobiaceae bacterium
GAAGCTTCACAATCCTTTACGAAGAGTACGTGATGCTGGACATCCCTGGAGTCTTCCTGGTTCGCTAGACGTTCCTGACCTGGATTGCATCAGAACGCCCGGCGATTACTCGCCGGGCGTTCTTGTCGACTAAGCTGAGTCATGGTGATCTAGCCGGTCGGTGCGCCGTCGTCCTTCGGCGAGATGCCGTCGATGAACTCATCGATCGGGATCGCCGGCATCGTGAGGAACTTGACGGTCCCGCGAGAACCGAGCGTCACCGATACCCGGGCGATCGTCTCGTTATCCGGTGCTTCTACGATATTCACGAAATCGTACGGGCCGAGTGTCGCCCATTGCTCGATAACGCGTGCGCCGAGCGCTTCGATCTCTTCATTGACCTGCTTTATCCGATCTGGCCGGGTCTGGATCGTCTCCAGTCCTTCGTCTGTCAGGTTACTGAGCAGAATGTATGTAGGCATAGCGGGCTCCTCTCAAGTGTGAAATAACATCGTGGGCCTCGTACAGGTGAACCTGAACGCTAGCGTCCCGGTCGGACGTACATCATGACCTGACCGCCACCGAACGGTAGCCGAACATCTTCGAGCCAGGGGTCTTTCTCGATCATCGCAAGAAATTCACCAAGCTCGCTAGCGTGTGACTCCACGTTATCGGCCACGATGACCCCACCGGGCCGCACGAGTCGCAAGGCGTGGGTCAGGTAATGGACATATGACTCCTTGTCTGCGTCGATAAAGATGAAGTCGAAACGCTTGTCGAGATCCTCGATCGTCTCGCGGGCATCACCGTGGATGATTTCGACCCGATCCTTCAGATCGGCCTTCTCCAGGTTCTCGGTGGCCATCTCGACTTTCTTCTCGTCCTGCTCCAGCGTCGTGAGCCAGCCACCGGTCTTCTCCAGCGCGTCGACCAGCCAGAGCGTCGAATATCCATTCGACGTCCCGATCTCCAGAACACGACGAGCCACCATTGCCTGGAGCATGAAGTGGAAGAACCGGCCAGTCTCCGGTGAGACGTTCCACATGCCACCATGCTGCTGACCGAAGTCATACATCTGATCGAGCAGTGCGGTGCGTTCGCGATCTGCCACGTTTTCCCCCTTTCTTGTTCCTGCCACCCCCATTATCCTTGAAAGTCGGCCGGTGCCAAGCCCCGTTCGGGTTATGGAGCACGGATATCTGGCCCCCGGAACGTCTGAACCGTCCCGTTCGATCAGAATCTGGAGTCAAAACATATGGACATCGGGGCAGCGATGATGTCGGGCGTGGTTGGCGTGGCCGCCACAACGATCATCCACAACATGTTGCCGATCATCGGACTGCCGCGGGTGAACATTGCCGGAGTGCTTGGCACCTGGGTGCTGGATCCGGGAGGACGGGCAGCGGTTCTCGGCATCACGATGCACTTCGCCTTCGGAGCCGGGTTCGGGGTGCTCTACGCCTGGTTATGGCATCAGGGCATCGGCACGCTCGATTACCAGTGGGGCGTCATGTTCGGGGCGGTGCATGGTCTCATCGCCGCGGCGATCATTCCGGTGCTCCTGCATCGCTACCCGCGTCCGAAAGAGATGCTCGAGGGCCCAGTGACGCTCGTTGCCCTCTTCGTCTTGCACGTATTGTTCGGGCTGATCGTCTCCCTGCAGTACCGGGCACTGGTGGGGTAGAGGCCAACCCGAACGCTGGTGACTGGGCACCGGGTTGAGCCTCAGCGCAGGGAATGTGTGCTGGCTAGTAGTCTAGAACCACCGCCAGAGCCACCACTTCTCGAAGGCCAGCTTGGCCCAGTGGATCGCCTTATTTGGCCCGAAAATGCGACCTTCTCCCGACCCGTATGGTGGAAAACCTTTCGGGTACTTTGTGCGAAGCATGGCAGCCTGACCGGCGCCGTACTCCACGAGTCACAAGGTATGCAGACGTAACCTCGTTGGATCGCCGCGGCCAGTCAGCTGGTGGACGATGTTGTGGGCAACCACGTCTGCTTGCTGATGGGCGACAACCCCGGCCTTCGATACCGGAAGGTTTACCGAATCACCAATCGCATAGACGTTTTCCCACCTGGTGGCGAGGGTGTCGACATCGACGTCGATCCCGGTCTCACTCGACAGTCCCGAGTCAATCAATACCTGCGACGGCCGGTGTGGTGGGATAATGAACAGCAGGTCAAACGGCAACTCCCGGCCGTCCGCGGCACGTAGCGTGCTGGCCTGTCCATCAACCTGATCGATCACGAAATTGCTATGCAGATTGATTCCGCTCCGGTTCAGATGCTCACGCATGAACTCGCTTGGCTGTCCGCTGCCGCCGAGTGGTCCGGGTTCCGATGTGAAGAAATCGATGCTGACGTTGTCCCGAACGCCGCGTTCGATGAGATCGTCGTTGATCAACCAGGCAGCCTCGTATGGCCCCGGTGGACAACGATACGGCGGAGCGGATATGCCGATGACCAACCGCCCCGAAGTGAAGGTCCGCAGCGCTTCCCGGAAGCGCAATGCGGCGTCCATCTCCCAGGTGTGATGAACCAGGTGGTTATCCCCGGGAATCAGATGCGGGTGAGTCTGGAACCCGAGTGACGAGATGAGATAGTCGTACTCGATCTCCGCATGGGCGGTAGTTACCGTTCGCGAATCCGTGTCAATATTGGTGATGCGGTCGTTGAAAAACCGCACATTGCGGCGTTCGATCGTCGAGAGATCCCGGGAGATATCCTGCGGTTCACGCCAGCCACGGGCCATCCAGAGATAACTGGACTGGTAGTAATGCTGCGGCTTCTGATCGATCAGAATGACGTTATGATCTCTGCCGATCGATTCTCCGAGATGGTTGGCTGCCACGGCGCCACCGCTACCACCACCCAGGATCACGATATTTCGTCGATTCATCGATACTCCTTCTTACCATCGCCTGGTGTGAATCAGGTGGTGATCTTGGCCGGATCCTTGCCCTTGCGCTCGAACTCAGATGTGAGACTCAACACAGCGTGGACCGGGATGTCCGATATCTTTCTTGCCCAGTTCGACCGATACAGAACGAAGATTCCGATCAGCACTGCGCTGACCGTCGTCAGCAATTTCAGGCTCAAGTGCGGTGCCCCTTTCCTACGTTTTGCTATGTCGATGACGAGATTCTTATCTATTTGATGCCGTGCCAGGGCCATTGGTTACATTGCACAGCAGCCCTGGACAGTCAGTGCACTGGACGACTGAATCATGCTTTCAGGGATTGACGGGGAATCGATGTAACAAAATCAGGGGGTTATACGTCTTATAAGACAGAAGCGGTTCGGGCGTCCCCACTCGAACCGGTACCATCCAATTCCCTTCCCCGGCCCGCTCCGTGCCTCCCCCCTGGTACATTGAGCGGGCCGGACCTTTCTTAAACGTGGGACGGTATCCTGAGCCACTACAACGACGCTCCTATGTCAATGGAAGTGGTCAGATTGAATAGCCGATGAGGCGGAGGCACTCCTTCCACTGGGTGTAGATGGCGCGAACGATGTAGCGTTTGAGGGCACGAATGGCCTCTCGCCAGCCCTCACCCCCGACCCGGGTCCTCCGCATTCGAATACCGCAGGTAGGGGCGGACCCCGTGTCCGCACGAAAAGGCACACGCGAACCACGGGCCGGCACAGGGCCGGTCCCTACCCACTCTGTTGTCTGCCACTTATCAGGCTTCCTCCCGCACTGGCCAGATGAGGCCGGTCTTCCAGGCGAATTCCCACGACTGGATGTCCGGGGGTTGGTAGCCGAGGCCGGTGAGGATGGCACAGACCTGCTCTCGATGGTGATTGCCGTGGTGGATCGCCTGGGTGATGATCACTCCGGCCCGCACGGCATACTCCCCATCATCCACGTAGTAGATCTCCTCCGGATCGATGTCCCGATTCAGGTACGATTCCCAGCCCTCCAGCGTGGTAGAGATCCGGTCCCCGAGCGTGTCGAGGTCCATGAGAACTTCCTGGTCCACCCAGTCGAACTCAACTCCGGATAGCCGGCGCAGATAGTTAGTCTCCGCGTATACGGTGTGGTTCAGCGTCATCTGTAGGGTGTCGAAGCTTCCGGTCCCGGTAGTAGCCAGTTCCTCCTGGGACAATTGCTTGCAGAACTCGATCAACTCCTGTGTCGCCCAGGTGTTGTGCCGAAACATGTATCGCGTGATTTCGTTCATTCAGCTGCCTCCCGGCTCAATGCAAACCCGTGTTACGATGGCCCCGGTTGATCTGATCTATTTGTATCTCATAACAACAGAGGGACAGGTTTCGTGAGTAATATCGACACATTGATTCGTGGCGCAAAAGTGATCGACGGGACGGGCAATCCCTGGAAATACGGGGACGTTCTGATCAGTGGCGACAAGATCCTCGATATCGCCGCGCCCGGTAGCACCCCGGTAGAGAACGCCGCAAACGTGATCGAGGCCGACGGCATGATCGTCTGCCCGGGATTCATCGACATCCAGAGTCACTCGATCGTCCCGCTCATGCGGGATGGCCGCTGTGTCTCGAAGATCACGCAGGGCGTCACCACCGAGATCATGGGCGAGGGCTGGACCCCGGCACCGGCTGGCGGGCGATTCGTCGATCCGATGTCCGGTCGATTGCTGGCAGATGGCGACGTCGGCCAGTGGGCCGAAGTTGCACCCGGGTGGACCCGGTTCCGTCACTGGCTGGAGGCGATGGAAGAGTTCGGTGTTTCGCCGAACGTCGGTTCCTACCTGGCTGGTGGCACGCTCCGGCAGTACGCCCGCGGCATGGACATGGGCGAGTCGAACGAAGAAGAGCTCGATGTCATGCGCAAGGTGA
>SLFF01000452.1 GCA_007124395.1 Thermomicrobiaceae bacterium
GTTCCGTTCGCAAGAAAGAATGCCGCGCTGGCTCAGCCATGGTTGGCGTTGACGATCGATCGAACCTGCTCCAGATCGGCATCGATCTCGAACGGCTTGGTGAACGCCCGGCCAAATCCCATGTTCTTGAACAGCGTGCCTGTCATCAGCACCGCCACGCGCTCATTCCGATCGATCTTCCCGGCCTCCACTGCGGCAAGCAATCCGGCAAATCCTGCGGCACCGGCGGGTTCCGCAAGAAGACCTGCATTGGCGGCCATCGTGTTGATTGCCTCCAGCAACGCGTTATCTGGCACCGCCACGAAATCGCCACCCGATTCGCGGACATCTCGCAGCACCGAGGGACCGCTGACCGGCATCTCCACCGCAATACCGTCTGCCAGCGTATCCGGCTCGCTTGGTTGGATCGGGCGACCACTCTGCCATGCCGTCACCAGCGGCTGGCAGCCTTCGGCCTGAACACCGATGATTCGTGGAACCCGATCGGCAGCCCCGCAAGCCACCAGCTCCCGGAATCCTTTGGCGAGGGCCGCGAGCGTCGGGCCATCGCCAACCGGCGAGACCATCACATCCGGCAGCTCCCGACCAAGCTGTTCCCAGATCTCCAGCGCAACGGTCTTCTTCGCCTCGGTGGTCAACGGGTTGTAGCCCGTGTTTCGGTCGTACCAGCCAAACTCACGAGCGGCCTGGCGGGAAAGCTTGAACGCCGCATCATACCCCTGCCGAACCTGCAATACCGTCGCACCAGCCAGACGCATCAGCCGCAGTTTGGTGTCGGACGTCGTCGACGGCACGAAAATCACTGCCTTCCGGCCGCACGATGCGGCGCCGATTGCCAGCGATGCCGCGACGTTGCCGGTGGACGCGCAACTCACGATCGGCCGATCATCCCGGATGGCGTGCTCCAGCACCAGGGCTGTAGCGCGGTCTTTGTTCGATCCGGTCGGCGTGCGCGTTTCATCCTTGATCCAGAGCTCGGGCATCCCCAGCATCTCTCGCAGCGCGGGAACCGTATGCAGTGGCGTACCACCGATCTGCAGGGGATAGGAGATCGGCCCATCCGGCAGCGGCAGAAGATTGCGGTATCGCCAGAGACTCAGATCCCCGGTCGGCTCCGGCAGAAGATCAGGGCTGTAGTCATATCGATACTCGGCAATCCCGTGCTGCGCGTGTTCGAGCACCGCATCCGGATCATCGATGTACGTCTCGGTTCCGTCAGCTGAGACGATGTTCGCTCCGACTGGAAATCCCACGTTATCCCTCTCCTGAATCGCTAAGTGTTCGAATGACCCGGCACGGGTTTCCGACTGCTACCACGTTGGCCGGAATATCCTTCGTCACGACACTCCCCGCGCCGATCACTGCGTTCTCACCAATCTGCACGCCCGGACAGACGATCACCCCACCGCCAAGCCAGGCGCCATCTGCAATCGTAATCGGTTCGCCGTACTCCCACCCTGCCCTGCGTGAGGCAGCATCCAGCGGATGCGTTGCGGTGAGCAGTTGCACGCTGTTGGCGATCTGAACCTGATCGCCAATGCTGATCTGGGCGACATCGAGCATGATCGCTCCATAGTTGACGAACGATTCCTGGCCGATCTCGATCTGATAGCCGTAGTCACACCGGAACGGAGACATGACCTCGGAGCCTGTCCCGAGCTTTCCGAGCAGGGAAGTCAGAATCGCACCCCTGCGCTCATCCTCCCGCAATGACAGCCGATTGAACTGATCCAGCAGATCCTGGCAATGCAGACGTTCAGCGACCAGCTCCGGATCACTGGCCTGATACAGCTCTCCACGGAGCATCCGGGCTTTCTGGTCAGTCATTCGACACTCCCGGCAACCAACGATTCGCACGCCAGGTCACCATTTCACTCCCCTCTCCCAGAACCTGTCCTGAGCTTGCCGAAGGATCTGAGAGGGGCCGGGGGTGAGGGCCGCCACCCCTACCCCTTCGCACCCCAGCCGCCGCCACCCGGCGACTGAATCGACAACCGATCACCCGGCTCCACACTGATCGTCTTCTTGCCGCCGAGCTGGGTCTGCACCCCGTCCCGAATCAGAATATTCTCTCCAGTCTGACCTGGTTCACCACCCTGAGCGCCCCACGGCTGAATCCGGCGTCGCTCAGACAGCAGCGTGACCTCAGTCTCGACCTGGAAGCTCAGCTCCCGGACCAGGCCATCTCCACCCCGGGCCGCACCGTCGCCACCGGAGCCATCCCGCAAGCGATACTCGGTGATGCGCATCGGATAGGCGAACTCGAAGGCTTCCACCGGCGTGTTGAGCGTGTTGCTCATGTGAACATGGACGCCGGAGAGGCCGTCCAGATCCTTGCGGGCACCCATACCGCCACCCATCGTCTCGTAATAGGCGAACGGCTGCCCATTTCGCGGATCGACCCCACCAGCGGTCACATTGTTCATCGTGCCCTGACTGGCCGCCGGGATGATCTCCGGCAGCGCCTTGGCCATCGCTCCGAACACCGCATCGGTAATCCGCTGCGACGTCTCCACATTGCCGCCAGCCACCGGTCGCGGTGGGCGGGCATTGACGACCGTGCCAGACGGTGCGACGACCGTCACCGGGGCGAACGTGCCGGCGTTGGATGGCGCTTCATCCGGCATCAGACAGCGGACTATGTAGTACACCGCCGATTTCGCCACGCTGGCTACCGCGTTGATACTGCCGCGCGCTTCGGGATCGCTCCCGGTGAAGTCGACCGTCAATTCGGTGCCCTCGATGATCACTGTCGCCTTGATGGCAATCGGCTCCATCTTGACGCCATCATCGTCAAGGTAATCGGTGAACTCGTAGGTGCCATCCGGGATCTGCTCGATCGTCGACCGGGTCATCCGTTCAGCATAGTTGATCAACTCATCAATGTGTTCATCAACACTTGCTCGGCCCGCCCGTTCCACCAGCTCGGCGATACGTCGATCTGCTGTCCGGTTGGCTGCCACCTGGGCCGCCAGATCACCTCGACGCTCGTCCGGGGTACGCACATTCCGGAGAATCAACGCCAGCGCTGCCCGGTTCGGTTCGCCCGCTTCCCAGAGCTTGATCGGCGGAATGATCAACCCCTCTTGATAGATCTCCGTGGCAACCGGCATCGATCCGGCAGACATTCCGCCAACGTCGGCGTGATGCGCCCGGTTGGCCGCAAACCCGAAGTGCACTGCACCCACGAAGATCGGCGAAACCAGCGTGATATCCGGCAGGTGAGTTCCACCCATGAACGGATCGTTGATGGCAATCACATCACCCGGTGCGAACGTGTCGAACTCGGAGAGCGCAATCGCTACCGAGTCCGGCATCGAGCCGAGATGCACCGGAATGTGTGCTGCCTGAGCCACCATTCGACCATGTATATCGAAGAGCGCGCAGGAGAAATCGCGTCGCTCCTTGATGTTCGGCGAGTAGCTGGAACGGGTCAGCACCGCTCCCATCTCTTCGGCGATTGCCGTCAATGAGCTTCGAAAGATCTCCAGGCTGACCGCATCGACGCCACTTTGTGCCTTACGAGACATCGGCATGCTCCCCTTCCACCAGCTCCGCCACCAGATTGCCTGCCTGATCGACCAGCGCCTGCCAGCCGGGTGGGAGCACCGTTGTCGTGTCGTACTGGGTAATGATCGCCGGGCCGTTGATCCGGGCACCGGCGACAAGATTCTCACGCTCGTAGATTCCGGTCTCACGGGTCTCGGCACCATCGGCACCGGCGAAGACGACATCGCGGGTTCGATCCGGTGTGGCGATCGTCTCCTGCTCGAACGGCGTCAACGGGATCTCCGGTCGCTCGGCCCGACCGAACGCCTTCACCCGGGCATTGACGATCTGCACCGGCTCATCCGGGTCGCTATAGCCGAACCGGACGTGATGCGCCGCATGAAACTCCAGCGTGGCATCGGTGATCGATCCCGTGAACGGCACCGTCAGCTCGTAGGACTGTCCCAGATAGCGCATATCGAGGTACTGCTCGACATCGACGCGCGCTTCATCTACCCCTTCGGCCAAAATCTCTCGTCGTCCCTGGCCAGAGAGATCTTCGAACAGCGGCTTCAAGCCACTGGTGTCAGCGTCTGGCGCCAGCATGATCGTCTGCACGTAGTCCTTCCGGAGATCGGCCGCCAGCATTCCATAGGCCGAGAGGACGCCCGGTATCGCCGGAACCAGAACCCTCGGAATCCGCATCGCCGCGGCCAATTCACAGGAATGAAGCGGTCCTGCCCCACCGAAGGCGACCAGCGAGAATCCCCGTGGGTCGTAACCTTTCTCCACCGAGATCACCCGGATGGCAGCTTCCATATTGGCATTGGTTACCCGGGCAATCCCCAGCGCGGCATCTTCCAGACTGCTACCCAGCTGTTCGGCGACTTTGCCGACGACCGACCGGGCGGCCTCGACATCGAGGTTCATACCGCCACCGAGAAAGTCATCAGCGCTCAGCCGACCCAGAACCACATTGGCGTCGGTCACCGTCGCTTCCGTGCCGCCATTGCCGTAGGCGGCTGGTCCCGGCGAGGCTCCGGCCGAATACGGACCAACTTTGAGCGCTCCACCGGCATCGAACCAGGCAATACTGCCGCCACCGGCCCCGACCGTATGAATATCAATCATCGGCAACCGGCAGGGATGACCACCGACGCGGCCGTCAGTCGTCTCCGTCAGATCACCGTCGATGAGGGCGACATCGCTGGAGGTCCCGCCCATATCGAAGCTGATCGTCTGCCGGAAACCGGACGCCTCGGCGACGTATGCGGCCCCGACCGCCCCGGCAGCCGGGCCA
>SLFF01000104.1 GCA_007124395.1 Thermomicrobiaceae bacterium
CCAGCTACCGACAGCAAAAATGGAACCTGCTCTAATCTCTCGTTCGAATATAACGGCGGACGTTGCCAACCGCGTCAGAATCCATAGAATAGCCGGAGCAGGGATCCCTGCTCCGGCTATCATTCTCCCCTCGATCGATTGGGTTACCCTCTGGTGTCTGAACAGCCTTCACCCGATAGCGACGACGAGCAGCAAGCCCCGAAGCCAGACCGAGAGTCACCAACAAGGGATCACAAAGAACCGGACAGGAAACAATCCGGCAAGAACAGCGCTGATGGTGGTAACTGTGGCGTCTGGATGATCATCGGATGCCTCGGTGTCACGCTGACCGTCGCCCTGTTTGCCTTTTTCGGTGGAATCATCTATCTGGTCGCGAATTCGGACAACGCTCCAGCTGAATCAACGCCAACGCCGATCAGTGCGGACACCCCGGCAGACACGGATGACACGGACGCCACAGGCGAGGCAGATGACAGCGAAACAGAAGTCGCGGACGATCCGGCGGAGAGTGACACTGATCAGGACGTGGTCAGCTTCGGGGAAGGGACCCACACGGTAGGGGAAGACATTTCACCGGGGATCTACTACGCCGATGAGGCTGGAGATTTCTGCTATTTCGAGCGCGTCAGTGGGTTCTCGGGCGAGTTCGAGGACGTCATAGCCAACCAGATCGTCGACGGTCGTGCGATCGTCGAGATCCTGGAGTCGGATGCCGGCTTCACCAGCGAACGATGTGGGGAGTGGCGCTCACAACCCGGACAGATTCGCGATGACCCGTCCGCTCCATTCGAAAATGGCATATATCTGGTCGGTGGCGAGATCCAGCCAGGAACCTGGCGAGCCGAAGGTGGCGGAGAGAATTGCTACTGGGCTCGCCTTACCGGATTCACATCAGTGCTCGACAACGTGGTGACCAATGAATTCGGAAATCCGGAACCAGTGGTCGAAATCAGCGAAAGCGACACCGGATTCGAGTCAGAATCGTGCGGAACCTGGCATCGAAGCGACGACTCGTGATCGGCAGGCTCGCGAGATGTCAGTTCATCCGGCTGAGCATCTCGCGGACCTGTGCCTCGATCCAGTCCCGCAGTGAGTTCGGCGCAATGACCTGGCAGTAAGAACCATAGCTGAGCACCCAGCGGGAGAATTCCTCGGTTACTGGGACCTGCAGGCAAAAGCGAACCTGCCCGCCATGCAACCACTCCACCTCCTGCGTTGGATGCCACTTCTCTTCGGCCACCCAGTAGGCAGATGGCCCCTCGAAGATCAGTTCGATCGATTCCGACGGTTGATCGGGAATCCGGGTGATGCCCCAGCCCGCTTCAAGGAAGTCTTCGACGTCGAACTCCGGGTCCCGTTCGAACGATTCACTGGTGGTGGCCAATGAACGAATCCGGTCGATCTTGAAGATCCGTGCATCCTGCCGCAGGTGACACCAGGCAACGACGTGCCACGAGTTTCCGGTGGGCAGCACAGCATAGGGGTCAATCTTTCGATTAGTGATTGATGATGGGCGGGAAGCCGGAATGTATTCGATCTCGATCGAGTTCCGGTTAGCTACTGCGTGGTAGAGATCGGCAAGTGTCGATTCACGGTGCGGATCACGGACTGGAGGCGGCGGCATCATCGTGCCGCTAATGAGCAAAGGTCCGAGCTCCTCCGGCATGATCGAACTGAGCCGGGCGAGCGCCGCCGAGAGGTCCTCTTGCGGAATGCCGACCATCCGTCGTCCCGCCTCGGCAGAGAGGTAGATCGCCAGCGCCTCGGCCAGCGAGTAGGAAACCGCCGGCAAGTTGGGAACACGCTCGAAGTAGTATCCTCCACCCCGCTCGTAGTTCAGGACGAACTTGAGGCCATGCCGGATGATATCGAGATCCTTGGTGATCTGACGCTCGGAAATCTCGAAATGCTGGGCCAGCCCGGCCCGGGTCCAGAGACGCGGACGGGAGCTGATGCGTGAGACAATCTCGAGAATTCTCGATGCTCGCTGGAGTTCGGGGAATCGCCTGCCCATAAGTTTCGTCCGCTTTCACTTTCAGATCGAACCATCTTCTACGAGCCTACTCAGGTGGCGGGAACCCTGTGGTTCACCCTCGCCGCGATCACACGTAAATGAATCAGTTTCAGCCCAGCTGCTACCATTCACACCCATGCGGCAAGACCGACTCCGCCGATGCAAAGGTCGATGACGCGCTATGGAAGATAAAGTAACTATTCTCGGTATACGAATTGATAATCGCACATCTGCCGAGATCGGGAAAGCTATCGAGCAGTGGTTGCGCGAGCCTTCAGGCGAGCTCGTTCATATCGTGACAGTAAACCCGGAATTCATCATGATGGCGCGGTCGGACCCCACGTTTCAGGAAGTCCTCGATACCGCCACACTGGCCACCGCAGACGGGGTGGGCATCATCCTGGCTGCCCGGATTCAGCGAATCCGTATGGCCGCGCGTCTGACCGGAGTCGATCTCACCCTGTTGCTGGCTGGTCTGCGGAATCCGGCTCCGCGTATCTTTCTTCTCGGGGCAGCCGAGGGCGTCGCCCGGGAAGCAGGCGATCGGCTCGCCGAGCGGTACCCTGGAGTCGAGATTGCCGGAACCTGGAGCGGATCTCCACGGGACGAAGATTCCGACGAGATCCTTACGCGTATTGCTGATTCGGGGGCAGATACACTGCTCGTCGCCTTCGGAGCACCGGAGCAGGATCGGTGGATTCAGAGGCACCATCAGGCTCTTGCCGGGTGTGGCATAGTGATAGCAATCGGGGTCGGCGGAACGTTCGATTACCTCTCAGGGCGCGTACCTCGTGCTCCGTATCTGATCCGCCGAATCGGATTCGAGTGGCTGTATCGACTGATTCGACAACCCTGGCGATGGCGCCGTCAACTGGCTCTGCCGAAGTTCGTGGCGCTTGTTGTCTGGGAACAACTCACCGGAAAGGGTAGAGCGTCCGTCGGGGATCATGGCAGCACCGATCACTGATTCACAACGTTGTACATTCCATCCCGAGGTCGAAACCCGCCTGAGCTGCAGCAAATGTGGCACACCGATCTGTCCCCGCTGCATGGTGTCAACTCCGGTCGGCTATCGATGTCCGGATTGCGCAGGAGTCCGTGGTTTGCCCACCGTCGCGACGCCAGTCAGCACCCTGATCAAGTCCGTCGTGATTGGTGCCCTGATTGCCAGCTTCGTCGGCGTACTCTGGGGCTACTATCCGCAATGGCAGTTCTACCTGGCACTCATTCTCGGCTTCGGCGTGGCCGAGGGCATGGCCTGGGCCGCCAACTACAAACGTGGCAAGGATCTGCAGATTGCGGCGATCGCCTGCGTGATGCTCGGCATCGTCCTCTCCCGCGTCTTTATTGCCCAGAACCATCCGATCTTCGGCATCGATACCCTGCTCAACAATGCGCTTGACCCCGTCGTAAGCCGGACGTTCCAGATGCGCTTGCTGCCAGACATCGCGTTCATCGCGCTCGCTGCGGCGATCCCGTTCGTCCGGTTCCGCTGATGGCAGATTCCATGTTCCAGACCAGCGACCTGCTGCAGATCCTGCACGACATCGGCAAGCACCGCTTTCTGGTGGTCGGCGATCTCTATCTCGACCGCTATGTCTTCGGCCAGCCAGCCCGGGTCTCCCGTGAGGCACCGATCATGGTGCTCGAGGAAACCCGCCTGGAAGACCGGGCCGGTGGCGGATGTGCCCCGGCACTGGCGCTGGCAAGGCTCGGCGCAACCGTCAGTCAGATCGGTGTGGTCGGGTCAGATTCCGAAGGCGACGCACTGCGCCATCTGCTCGATGAACAGGGCATCGACACCACGACGATTCTGACCGACGTTGCACGTCCTACCACCGTCAAGACCCGCATCGTTGCCGAAGGCGCGTTCAACGTCTTCCCTCAGCAGGTCTCCCGGATTGATCGGCAGGATCGCTCACCGCTCTCCGGAGAGATAGAACAGGCGATGATCGAGGAGATCGAGCGGATCGCCCCTGATGTCGACGCCATCATCATTTCGGACTACCGGAGCGGCGTGGTCACTTCAGCGATCGTCGACGCGGTGCGCTCATCAGGCGTCTTTGCCACCGTAGATTCACAGGGCGCTTTGAAGGAATTCAGCGGGCTCGATCTGATCAAGTGCAATCAGGCCGAAGCCGAGCAATTTCTGGGGCAACCGCTAGCAACCTCGGCGACTCGCCAGCCATTGCTGACCGATCTTCAGCGAGAACTGAACACTGATCGTCTCATCGTCACCCTCGGGCCGGACGGGGCGGCGATCTCCAGCAAAATGACTGGCTACCGGGAATTGCCGCCACTCGATCAGCAGCAGGTCTTCGATGTCACCGGAGCCGGTGACACGGTAATTGCGATACTATCAGCAGCCATCGCGGCCGGAGCAGAGGATCTCCAGGCACTCTATCTCTCTCAGGTGGCGGCCGGCATCGTCATCGCACGCTGGGGCAACGCTCAGGCAAGTCCAGACGACTTGCAAAGCGCGCTCGAGCAACATGCTGGAGATACAGGAGCCTAACCATGAGCGCCGGAAATCAGGGTCCGCTCGTTATCGATCGAAGCCAGCCCGGGTGCCTGATCTCGGCAATCTGGTTCATCTTCGTGGGGTCCTGGCTGTCGCTGTTCTGGATTCTGATCGCCTGGGCTCTCATCGTATTGATCATCACAATGCCGATCGGCCTGGCAATGCTGCATCGGGTGCCGTTGATCGCCTCGCTGCGACAGCCAACCCGTGACTACGTTGTGGCCACGCAGGGCACGGCGAC
>SLFF01000204.1 GCA_007124395.1 Thermomicrobiaceae bacterium
ATCGATCAGCACCCTGGCCGGTGGTGCACCTAACGCCAGAATGACTCTGGGTCGAACGAACTGAATCTCGAGCGACGTCCAGGTGCTGCAGGCGTGCTGTTCGGTTCTGGTCGATGGTTTGATCCGGTCACCCCGGCGGCCAGACTCGGTCGCATAGCATCGCACGACATTGGTGATATAGATCGACGAGCGATCCGTACCGGCGAATGCGAGCAGTTCATCGAGATACTCGCCAGCCGGGCCGGTGTATGGGTGTCCAGTGCTATCGTCCGTCTGACTGGGATACTCGGCGATAAGCATCAGATCCGCGTTTGGATCGCCGGCACCCATCACCACCTGCTGACGTTGATCTGCCCGACCGCATGCCCGGCACATCGCCGCCTCAGCGTAAACCTCTTCCAGCGACGAGTAGAATGGCAACTGCATCAAGAGGAGTTGTTTTCTGGAGGTTCCAGCGGTAACTGCCCTGGAGGCGGTTCCGCTTCGAGTTCGTCTTCATCCTCAGGAACTTCAATTCGATTGTAGGCGTAAACGAACACGTCCCTGATCGCTGCCGCAATCGGCAGGATCACAATCATCCCCAGGAGCCCCCAGATCGTGCCACCAACGACCACCAGGATCATGACGATCGCAGGATTTACTCGAACGGCGTGGCCATGGATCCGGGGCACCAGGAACGTACTCTCGAGTTGCTGAATTCCGATGAACGCGATCGCAACAAGCCAGATCCGGTCAGGCTCCGTCGCCAGCGTCACCAGAGCGATAATGAAGAATGCGATGACGGGTCCCAGAATCGGGATGAGGTTGGTGAGTCCCGCCAGAACAGCAAGCACCAGAACTGGCTCGATACCGATTGCCCACATTGCCAGACCTGTGGCGACCCCGACCGTGGCACTGACGAAGATCTGGCCCCGGATGTACGCAGACAGAACCCGATCGACAATCGTAACAACGTTTCGGATGTCGGTCTGCCAGTGACGCGGCCACATCGTGTAGAAGCGCTCAGCACCTTTCTCTCGGTCCTTGAGGACATAGAACATCCAGAGTGGAAGCAGAGCCAGACCAGCGCCAAACCCGACGATCGAAGTGACGGCACCCAGGGTGGCCATTAGAGCAGACTGCGTCGTCGAAAGCACCTGAGATCCGAGAGAGGCCAGATTCTCTTCGATCTGGGACTTCCATTGATCTGGTACTTCGTCCTCGTACCAGTCCATAAGCAGGCTGAACTCTCGCTGGCTGATATCCCAGTAGCGCGGTATCGCCTCGATAAACTCGACTGTCTCTTGAATCAGCGGTGGAAAGACGTAGTATCCGGCTGTAATAAACGCGGTCAGGAACAGTGCGTAGGTCAACAGAATCGCAAAGACACTTCCGAAGCCAGCCAGAATGCCACGTTTGGGAAACACCATCTGGAACAGGCTGACCAGCGGCGTCATGAGGTACGCCAGGATCGCGCCGAGCGCGAACGGCACGAGCGACTGCCGTGCTTCCCAGAATACCCAGCCAATCGCCGCCAGGCCGATCAGTATCAGAATGAGTCTCTTGCGGTGTGGAGACGATAGGTCAATCACGAGCAGCTGGCTTCCCCATCGGATCGGTCAGAAATGAATGCTGCATCCAGAATGATGGACTACAGCATATCGCATCCCGTCCGCTGGTGCCTGGCCTGGTCTGCCGCCTCATTATGCCTGGAGTCAGGACAGAACTCAGACTCACTCTTGACGTTCAGTCTCGTCGGATTCGTCGGGCTCTTGATCTTCATGGCCATCGCCAAACGGCAACCGTCCACGCAACCGATCGAATCCGCGCCCCACCATGTCACCAAACTCGTTAGCCTCTCGCGCCATAACCTCACGAAAGTGAGTGTTGTGCTGACCCATTCGCCGGAACTTCCGATACCGATCCTTCACCAGCTTCTCAGGAGAACGATCGATGATCTCGCTAAGTTCCCGCAACAAGGTATCGCGCAACAGGGCAGCCGCGAAGTCAGGGTCCTGGTGCGCTCCGCCCTCTGGCTCGGGAACAACCACGTCAACGACGCCCAGGCGACGACAGTCCGCCGCAGTGATTTTCAATGATTGAGCAACCTCGGGAGCCCGGGAAGCGTCCCGATAGAGAATCGCAGCAGCGCCTTCTGGAGCGATGACGCTGTAGATCGCGTGATCCTGCATGAGGACCCGGTCCGCGACGCCCATTGCCAGGGCACCACCCGAACCGCCTTCTCCGATCACGATCGCGATGGTTGGAACTTCAATCACACTCATCGTGGCGAGGGACTCAGACAACGCGCTCGCGATGCTTCGCTCTTCGGCGCCATCACCCAGATAGGCTCCGGGCGTATCGACAAAGGTCACCACCGGCATGCTTAGGCGCGCGGCCAGTTCCATCAGGCGAATCGCTTTCCGATACCCCTCGGGAAGCGCCTGTCCACCCCGACGGTCCTCTCCTCCGGTTCGTTGATGACCGATAAAGACGACACCTCGCCCGGCAATCTCTCCAAGACCACCCACAATTGCGTGATCATCTCCATAGAGACGGTCGCCCTGTAGCTCGATGAACTGCGAACTGATCCGCTTGATGTAGTCCAGTGTTGTTGGGCGCTCCGGATGGCGAGCAATCTGCACTGCCTTCCATGCCGACTCCAGATCCACCGGATCGAGCTGGTTTCCAGAACGTTCCGGTTTGGAGATTTCGGCTCTGGCGCTCACCACTCGCAGAATCGTCGACAGCGTATCGCGCAACCGTGGACGCGCAACGATACCGTCGACAAAGCCATGATCATGCAGAAATTCCGAGCTGTGCGAATCGATCGTGTCTCTCCCCGAAACCTGCTTGACGACCCGAGGTCCAGCGAAGCCGATCAGCGCCTCTGGTTCGGCGATGATGATGTCACCCTGGTTGGCGAAGCTGGCGTACATGCCCCCGGTAGTCGGGTGCGTCAGCACAGAGATGTAGGGGACATGGGAATCGTGGGCTCGCTTGGCGGCAGCGGCCGTCTTGGCCATCTGCACCAGGCTGAGCATCCCTTCCTGCATCCGGGCACCGCCCGAGGCAGCGATCGTAATGATCGGGATCTTCTTCTCGGTGGCTCGCTCGAACGCCAGCGCGATCTTCTCGCCAACCACGGATCCCATACTGCCGCCGAGAAAGCGAAAGTCCATAACCGCGAGAATGACGCGATGACCGCGGATCCTGGCACTGCCAGTGACGACCGCTTCGGTCAGTCCAGTAGCTTCGCGGGCTTCGGCGACTCGCTTGCGGTAGGGCAATCGGTCGGAAAACACGAGCGGATCAACGGAAACGAGTTTGCGATTGAATTCGTCAAATGAGTCCGGATCGACCAGTGCCGAAATGAACTCGGTTGCCGGGATAGTATGATGATTTCCGCATGAGCCGCAGACTCGATAGCGCGTGTACATTCCGTCCTGAGCGAGGTCAACGCCGCATCGCTTACACGTTTGTTCCATGGATGCGGTATCGTGGGGTCCCTCGGTCGGAACGGCCGACTGATTGGTATTTGTTGCCATTGCGGGGGAGCTCCATCCAGTTGAACGTCGGTTGGGTGCTGTGCAAGTTCTCTGACTTCATACTAACAGCTTGCCGGTTGTCTCACCAAAGATAGTGACCGCAATAAACCCGCCATGTGAAGACAGATTGTTCAATTCTCAAAAGCCATTGCGAAGTGTGGAAAACAAATCAGTGGAGGTATCGGTGCGTATCGGGTTCATACAGGTTCATCAGAAGTCGAATAGCTTCTCAAGGTATCCTACCCAGTTCAACGATTTCGAAGCCGCAGGAATTCTGCACGGAGAGCAAGTCATCGATCAATTCCTCGAAACCAACACGCTGGCCGGGCACCTCTGCCAGATGCGAGACACGAACGATTTTCAGCTCGTTCCCCTGCTCACGATGTCTGCCCCGACGGCCGGTCCTCTCCTGCTGGACACCCTCGAGCAGATCCTGAAACAGGTTGACGGATTGTCGGAATCCGTGTCCCCGCTCGATGGCGTTATCGTCGAACTGTCCGGAGCGACAGCAACCCTGGACGGTCGATCGGCAGACCTCGAGATCCTGTCCCGCATCCGGTCACTCAGCGACAGCGTCAAGCTGGTCGCGGTGTTCGACCACCAAGCTAATCTTCCCGAACAGATCACTGACCAGTTCGATACCGCAATCGCCAGGAAGCCACTGTCACCCTGTAGTGAGAACGAACTGGCTCAGCGCGCCGTTGCCGTGCTGCAGTCAGTGATCGAGGATCCGAACTCGACGAACACCACGCTCAAGACGATTCCGATGCTGATTCCCGTCCCTGCGCAGCGATCTGACCTGGCACCCTATCCAGAAATTCAGCACCAGCTCGAGCGACTTCAGCAGGGGAATCAGCTGGCTGATCTCTCGTTTGTGAGCGGGTATCCATTTGCCGACGTTCCGTTTGCAGGTGCGGCAGTTCTGGCAACGGGTTCGGCTGAAGCAGCCAACTCCGCGGCAGAGTCCCTTGCCAGCGAAGTCTGGGACCAGCGACGTTCGATCTTCGTTGAAGGCAGCAACATCGAGGAGGCGGTGCATCACGCGATGGCGTCACGCGAACAGCCGGTCTTGATCGCAGATCTCGGCGACAATCCGAACGATGGTGCACCCGGCGACGGAACCACGGTCCTATGGGCACTGCTCGATCTCGGAGTGCGCAGCGCCACCGTGGCACCAATCTGTGACGAACAGGCCGTGGAAGCCTGTGTTCGTGCCGGTGTCGATGCGAAAGTTGCG
>SLFF01000366.1 GCA_007124395.1 Thermomicrobiaceae bacterium
GTGGCCTGTGCTACCGCCAGAACGTCTGATCGATGTGAGCTGGGCAACTCTGAGTGATAGTTTGGGGCTTGCCCCGTTCATGCAAAGGAGAATGTGCAATGAAGCGTGTCCTTCTGTCGTTGTCTATGGTTCTCGTTCTATTGACCGGTCTGGTTGGCACTGCTTCAGCAGCCAAACCGATCTCGTCCAGCGGCAGTTTCACCGCTGACATTATCTTTGACGAGATCGAGCTCATTCCGGTTGGCGCCAACTGTCAGCTCATGGTCCCAGGAGTTGTCCAGTTCGAGGGTACGCTTGCGGGCACCGGTAATGCCGTCACCTCGGCACTGGTTTTAGCATCATGCGATGAATTTGCCGGTGCGCCTATTGGTTTTTACCGGGATGTCTTCAGTTCGGATATCCAGTTCGAGGGCACGCTGGACGGCAATCCCGTGACGGCCGGAATTCGATATCACGGTACCGTTGCCCCGGGTGGTGACATCAACGCAGTAATGAACTTCTCCGGTGGTCTTCGGGGCTCGGTGAAGGTCGAAGGTACGGTTGCCGAAGGTGGCGACTACAGCGGCAAGATCGTCCTGAAGTAGTAGTTGACCGGAATAGGCGCAGTGGCGAACGACAAACGCGGGTGAGATTCTCCGCCGCGTTTCTGCATGTGCGTTGTGTAGGTAGAAGCTCTAGTCGCAGGTCGCTTCCGGGATCAGCGATGGAGTGTCATCATCATCGGCGTCTGTCTCGGATGTGAGCATCATTCCGCCGTTGATGCTGCCGGTGGCGATTCCGCCATCCTGGTCCTGCGTGATGCCGGTCAGCTGTCCGCCGTTCTGTCCACCGATCATGCCGAGCGGCATATCTCGTTCCGGGTCATAGATCTCGGCGACCATGTCCATTGCCATTGCCTCGAAACCGCCGCCAGCCATGGCCACGCCACTGGAGAACATGTTTTCCGAATCGAACATCCCTTCGACGAGCACGATGTCGAGCGGATCTTCGCAGCCGACTTCGTTTGAGCCAACCGGGATTCCGGCTGCATTGAGCTGGCTGAGCGTGACGGTCTCGCTGCTGAGCACGCTGAGATCGCTCGCGGAGCTGCTCAGGCGGTCTACCGTGGCATCCGCCCGTTCGGAAAGGCGATCACTGCTGGTCTCCATGAACGTTCCGGAGATGTCGTCTGCACGGTCGCCACACGCAGCAGCAACCAGCAGCAGTGTCAGGCTGATAGCCAGCAATTTCAGTGTCTGTGTGATTCGCATGAGGCTGATCCTGATTCTCTAGATCGGGGTCAATGCTGAGTCGCGATGTCTTCTCCAAGCTTAACCCGAATTTGCTTTCTCTACCACTCTCTATCTCCCTACGTCATTCGCCTGCCTGAATGTGACACCCTGCCTGTCCCAACCCATCCACCGGGGTAGGTCTCAGGCTACCCGGACCCGGAGCAGAAACTACCCCGCCACACGTGTTGAAGAAACCCGCCAGAGCCTATTCTGAATACAACGAACTCGGAACTATCCCGATAAACGGGAAACGCCCAAAAAAATCTAGCCGAACTGGAGGAAGATGAAATGGCCGAAGTAATGAACAAGGAACTGAGCCGACGCGGATTCATGATGCGAGCAGCAGCTCTTGGACTGGCAGTCCCGGCTGTTGGCGCCCTGTTGAGCGCCTGCAATGGCGACGAAGAAGAAGAGGCGGTATCAGCCGCCGCCAGCAGCGACGATGATCACGATGCTGACGACCATGTTGCAGCTGCCGACGATGACGGCCCATCCGCAGATGCCGTTCGCGTCGCCAAGGATCCGGCCGACATTCCTGGCCCGATCGACCGGAGCGAGCCAGAGCATGTGTTGGTCGAACTTGAGACGGTCGAGCTCGATGGCTGGATCGATGAAGAGACGTCATTCCGGTTCTGGACGTTCAACGGAACGGTCCCCGGCCCGATGGTACGAGTCCGCGAGGGTGACACGGTTGAAGTCCGGCTGAAGAATGCCGATGACAGCCAGCACCCGCACAACATCGATCTGCACTCGGTGATCGGCCCCGGTGGCGGCGGATACGTCACGACAGTAGCACCCGGTGAAGAGGCCGCATTCGAATTCAAGGCGCTCTATCCAGGGGTCTACATCTACCACTGCGCGGTGCCACACATCCCGACCCACGTCGGACACGGCATGTACGGACTGATCGTGGTCGAGCCAGAAGAAGGACTGCCGCCGGTCGATAAGGAGTTCTACATCGTCCAGGGTGACTTCTACACCGATCTCCGCCCGAACCAGGGTGGACACGCCAGCTGGGACGGCGATGCCCAGTTCCGTGAGCAGCCGAACTACGTGCTCTTCAACGGAATGTTCGCTGGAGCAACGGGTGAGCACACCATGACAGCTGAAGTCGGCGATCGGATTCGACTCTTCGTCGGCAACGGTGGGCCGAACCTGATTTCGTCCTTCCACATGATCGGTGGGTTGATCGACGTCCTGCATCGAGAAGGCCAGGCCGAAGCGACCCACAACGTGGAGACGACGCTGATTCCCGCCGGTGGATCGTCCTGGATGGAGTTCCAGATGGATGTCCCGGGCACCTACGTTCTGGTGGATCACTCGCTGGGACGAGCGATCGACAAAGGTGCGATCGCAACGATCGAGGTCGAAGGTCCAGACAACCCGGAGATCTTCAACCCGCTCGATGATTAGTTGACAGAACGCTCAGGTCTCGCGGCGAACCGGGTTCACGGACGAACAATCCGCTGAACCCGGTTTGTTCTGGGCCAGAGCCTATACAGATGATCACCGGCAACTGGTCATTGCCGATGCCGAAAGGCGGCACGCACGATGAAACGAAAACAACAGATGTTCCGACTGACAATTGCCGGAATCTTCCTGACCCTGCCACTGCTCGGTGGGTGCGCATCGTTAGAACGAGAGGCTCAGGACGTTGCTGAAGCCTCCGAGCGCACGTTGACAATCCAGAATGTGTGGGCGCGTAGCGAGGATGCCGGACAGAACAGCGCGGTGTACCTCGAGATCGTCAACCGCGGTGAGGTGGACGATCAACTGATCGCCGCTGAAACCGACGTTGCTGGCGTAACCGAGGTTCACGAAGTGGTTTCTCGTGACAATGTTATGCGGATGCAGGAGGTCGAACAGGTCGAGATTCCTGCCGGGGAAACGGTCAATCTCGAGCCAGGTGGCTATCATCTAATGCTCTTCGGGCTGGTGGATGATCTGGACGCTGGCGACGAGTTCGACGTGTCCCTGACGTTCGATCGAGCCGGAGAAATCACCGTTACCGCAGAGGTTCGGCATCACACGCCAGATCACGGATACCGTGATCCCGGACAGGGAGGCCTCTGATGCAACGCCTGGTTCAGAAGACACTCGTTGCGTTGCTCATTGCGTTGGTCCCGGTCCTGTTGCTGACCGCGTGCAGTTCACCGTTCGGTGGTAATGAGGCTGACGAGGTTGCATCGGCTGGCGATGCGGGCAGTTCCCGTGAGGTACCGGGTGTACTGCTGGAGGATGCCGCACCAGCACCGCAATTCACGCTGACTACGCAGGATGGCACGCCGTACTCGCTTTCGGAACTCGACGGCAAGATCACGGCGATCTTCTTCGGCTATACCGGATGCCCGGATATCTGCCCGATGACGCTCGGCTACATGGCGCAAGCCACTGAAGCGCTGGGTGACGATGCAGGACAGGTCGAGTACCTCCTGATCACGGTCGACCCGGAACGAGACGATCCAGAACGCCTGGCGCAGTACATCAGCCGGGTGGATGCGCCACTGACGGCCCTCACCGGAAGCCAGGCAGAGCTGGAGCCGGTCTGGGATGACTACGACATCGTAGTAGAGCGTCGAGAGCGAGATGGTGACGGCTACTTTGTCGATCATTCGGCGCAGATCTGGATCATCGATCAGCACGGGGACCTGGTCATGTTCATGCCGATGGGGGCCGATGGCGACGACCTGACTGCGGCGCTGCGCTGGCTGCTGGATCAGGAGGCCTGATGTGTTCGGGACAGGGATCCGTCAAAACGACCGCGACACGCTCTCCATCGTAATGATTCGGGTGGAGCATCGCCTCCGGTTTGTGCTGGCACTACTCATGCTAGGCATAGCAGGGATTCTGGTCAGCGTTGGTGCCGGTCCGATCATCCAGTACGCCAGTGGATCGGAGTTCACCATCTCGGCCGGTATGCAGGGTGAGGCCTGTGGCTCTCATCTCGAATGGGAGATGGAAAGCCGCACGATTTCAGCTGGAACCCGGGCAACGATCCTCAACGAATCGGTCTACTGGCAGATCCCGGTGATCATCGAACGCCAGCAGCGTGATGGGACCTGGGACGTCGTCGGGGAGTCTCCAGTGTTGCGCGGAGGAGAACGCTGGAACTACACATTCTGGAGAAGTGGGACATATCGGGTCGTTTCGGTCGATGAAACCCAGCGACTCGCCGGACTCGAAGCGAGTATTTCGGTAGAATAGGTTTGCTGCGATCGTGCAGCGAAGACAAGTTGAAAGGATACGCGACAGTATGTCGATCAAGTCATTCCGGTTTGCAGGTTTTTCTCTTCTGATGGTGTTCATGCTCGCCGTGGCTGCCTGTGGCGGCGACGACGATGGCAATGGCGATGACGGTGACGTTGCGAACGGCAACGGATCCGTGACCATCGAGACTCCAGGTATGGAATTCGATCCGGATACCATCACCGCTAGCGCTGGTGAAGAACTCGAGATCACCCTGGACAACACCGACGGCCA
>SLFF01000470.1 GCA_007124395.1 Thermomicrobiaceae bacterium
CCGAATTGCTGGAGCAGGGTATCGGCACGTTCGTGAGCAATCGACGCCTTCACCCCGGTCAACTCCAGCCCGAGTGCGGCGTTCTGTCGAACGGTACGCCACGGCAGCAGGAGGTCTTTCTGGGGCATGTAGGCGACCTGCCCCAGTCGGGATTCGGCCCGGGCAGATGCCCCGTTCTCCCCGACATCGATCGATCCGGCATCTTCGGCTTCCAACCCGGCGATGATGTTCAACAGGGTGCTTTTCCCGCAACCACTGGGGCCGACAATACTGAAGAACTCGCCGAATCCGACGGTCAGGTTGACGTCATGCAGCGCATCGACACTTCCCGAGCGATCCGGGAAGGTCTTGCTGACACCATCGACGATCAACGCTGCATCGGGAGCATGGTTCACCGTCATCGGCTCGGTTTCTCCCGATTGCACCACTCGGCAATCATTACCGCGTAGATCTCGGCCGCCGTAGTGAGTTCTTCGATAGATATCCATTCATCGATGGTGTGTGCCTGATTCAGGCTTCCCGGGCCGTAGATGACGGTCGGAATGCCAGCCGATTCCAGCCAGCCAGAGTCCGTCACCGTGGTCGTCATCTCGTGAACCGGTTCGCTGCCGAGCACATCCTGATGAATCGATTCCAGCAGGTGGGTAGCCGGGTGGCTCTCCGGGATCGCCGAGGCCGGGAAGATCTCACCCCGGTCCTCGATCATCGATCGCCCGCCCCAGCGGAACGTTGGCGGGTTGTTTCGCATCCATAGATCGGCGGATGCCGCCCGCAGAACATGATCTTCGATCTCCTGCGTCACCGATTCCCATGTCTCGTCCGGGTAGAAGTGCACCGTGATCCAGAGGCTGCAGGCATCGGCGATGAACGCGGGATGGCGGCCGCCTTCGATCACCGCCGGATTGATCGTGGTGGTGCCGGGCGGGAAACCGGGATACTGCTTCATCACGGCCCAGTGGCGTTCGAGATCGCCCAGCGCGCTGAGGATCTTCGTCATCTTCTCGATCGCACTGGCCCCGTCGAGACCACCGCCGGCATGGATCGTCCGGGCGCGAACACCGTCGTGCAGCGTCTCCGGGCTCTGGATGTCGATCCAGCCGGTAATCACCCCACCCTGGCCGCAAATCCGGAACTCCATCGGCTCGGGGACGATCGCGTAGTCGGCCCGGTAGCCGCGTTCGTTCGCCGTCAGGGTTCCGGCCTCGCCCATCTCCTCGCCGATGACCGACTGAATGATCAGATCGCCTCGCTGTTCGACTCCGAGATCGCCAACCACTCTGGCCGCGAACATCGCCGCAGCCAGGGGGCCCTTCATGTCACAGGCACCGCGACCATAGAGGCGGTCGCCATCCACCACCGGTTTGAACGGATCATGGGTCCAGGCAGCCGGATCGCCAATCTCGGCCACATCGACATGACCGTTGAAGATAATGGAAGCATGGGAATCAGCGTCACTACCCCGACGGGTACCGACCACATCGACATCGCCCGGAAAGACTTCGAACGTGTCCGTCTCGAAGCCGGCATCGCTCAGATAGCGGGCCACCTCGGCCTGAAGTTCGACCGTATTTCGGCCGGGCGGACTGAGCGTCGGGTAGCGAATCAGGTGGCTGGCCAGGTCAATCAGCTCGCTGGAGCGTTCGCGTACGGCCTTTCGGATTTCTGCTCGGCTCACGTCGGGCATGGCACCCACCTCTCCCTGAAGAACTGGGGGCCGGGAGAACCATTGGTAACGTCAGATGCCGGAGCAGACAAAACACGCTGCCCGAAGGTGACAGCGTGTTGATCATGGATCAAGGCCGTTGTCCCTACGCTGGCATTACCCAGGTCAGGTTCTCCGGTCGGTAACGGTTCGTGGTTACCCTCTCAGCCTGGCTCGCCCAAGCCCCCGGTCAGTACCTACAATTCGTTTGTTCCCGGAATCATACCGAAGTCAGGCACGTTGTCAACACTACGACAGTGCATGGCACAGTCAGTGCGGAATTTTATCCCGATTTCGCGAAACGCATTTCTGGGATGAACCAGACCGGAAAGGAACACCGAGCATGGCACACCTCAAAGGCAAGAACGTCGCAATGATCGTTGCCCGTGGCTTCGAGGATTCCGAAGCCGTTGATCCAAAGAACTACCTCGAAGAGCATGGGGCAACCGTCACGGTGATCGGACTCGATCTGGAAGAAGTCGCCGGCAAGAAGGGCGCAACACTGAAGCCTGACGTGGCCGTCGATAACGTGTCCGTTGATCAGTTCGACGCACTGGTGATTCCGGGTGGCGGCTCTCCGGAACAGCTCCGGGTCCACGATAATGTGGTCGATTTCACCCGCCAGTTCGTTCAGAGCGGCAAGCCAGTGGCATCGATCTGTCACGGGCCGCAGCTGCTGATCTCGGCCGATGTGCTTCGCGGCAAGACGATCACCTGCGTGAAGACGATCCGCGACGACGTGAAGAACGCTGGTGCCAACTATGTTGATGAGGCGCTGGTGGTCGATGAGAACCTCATCTCATCCCGGATTCCAAGCGACCTGCCACAGTTCAACGAAGGCATCGCCAAGGCGCTGGCCGGTGTCACCGCGTAGACACCCACAGGTCTTTACATCAGGTGCGAATTGCGGGGTCAGGCAATGCCTGGCCCCGTTTTTCTGTCAGGTTTCCGTCAATCTATGGCATCAACTCGTCCGTCGCGAGCGCCCGGTCTAACCCCCGCCGTGCGCTTCTTCATTTCCCTGTACTTGCCAGGATCACTGCACGCCCGAAACTTGCATAAGCGAAGCTACTATGGTTGACATACTCACCCTGTCTCCGTATTGTAGAGGCATCTACCCTGTCGATTCACGCCAACTAAACATGAGGAGGTACCCATGCGCAGACTGTCCGTCGTTCTTGTTTCATTGCTAATCTTCGCGCTACTCGCCGCCTGCGCTTCAACCGAGTCATCCGATGACAGCGCAACCGACGACTCCAGCGATGATGTGGTGGCTGCCGAGTCATCGCTCACCCCGGATGAAGCCGATCCGACTCCGACCGCAACCGCTGAGCCAGATCCAACCGCGACGGCTGAGCCCGATGCCGACCCGGAAGAGACGGCAACACCAGAGACAGCGGAGAACGGGGACCCAGTCGAGCACATCGTCGAGATCCAGGACCCGCACGATTTCGATCCCGACGAGCTGGTCATCGCACTCGGGGACACCATTACCTTTATCAACACCGGGCGCATCAACCACACAGCAACGCTCGATCCGGAGATCGTTCGCAATCCGGACAACGCGGTACTGCCCGAGGGAGCTGAACCCTGGGATTCCGGCGATCTGGACCCGGGAGATGAGTTCAGCATTACGCTGGAAGTACCCGGAGACTACGTCTATTTCTGTCGTCCGCACGAGGTTCTGGGTCAGATCGGGTCCATAACGGTCCTCGAAGAAGGCGAAACGCCGCCCGAGTCTTCCGACGACGACAGCTCGGACGACGATCAGGATAATGAAGAGGTCGACGACTACCTCTAACTGGACCGCACCACTCCCCCTTCCCCTGCTTGAGCCACTCCTGTAAATGGGAGTGGCTCAACTGCTTTTCGCCCGACGCAGAGTCACAGTCCGTACACTTTTGATTGACATTATCGTCATAGAAACACGGCGTTGGTTACCACCCTCACCGACCATAATCCGGCAGAGCAACCACAAGACTGTACGTATTCCGCATGTGTAAAGGGGTGTGCCGTGCAGTCACAGCATTTAGCAGATGACAGCATGTCAGTTAGCCGGTATTCGGAGTTGACAACTGGTCAGCAACAGGGTACGGTAACGGTGGTAATTCGCAAATTGTGTTTGCGTAACACACAGGGGAGTTATGCTATGCGCGCGCTAAGAATTTTTGCGCCAGCTCTCATGCTTGTAGCAATGCTGGCGGCCTGCTCGATATCGGCAGAAGACGCCGATGACGCCGGGGATGTCGACCCCAGCGAGACACCCGTCATGGATTCCCAGCAGACGGATGATGCCGATGACGCCGTTGTCGATGATGACGACGCCATCGACGATAGCGCTGACGACAGTGTGAGTGACGACAGCGTAACGGACGACGCCACTGACGATGCTGAAGTCGATGACGCAACGGATGATACCGATGCGGTCGACGATGCAGTGGACGACGAAGACGAAGTCGCCGAACCGGTCGAACACATCATCGAACTGACGGACGGCAACGAGTTCACGCCGGCCGAGATCACGATCGCGCCGGGAGACACTGTAACCTGGGTCAACATGACCGATCAGGTTCACACGGCGTCGGCGGATCCTGAGATCGCCACCGATGAGTCTCATGTCGAACTGCCAGAAGGTGCTGAACCGTGGCACTCCGGCAGTATCAATCCGGATGAATCATTCAGCATCACACTGGATGTTCCGGGTACGTACATCTATTTCTGCTACCCACACCAGGATGCAGGAATGCTCGGCACGATCATCGTCGAGGGACCAGATCCAGAAACTGATGATGCCGTCGACGATCATGATGCCGTCGACGACACCGACGTCACCGATGACGCCGTTGATGACGACGACTACGATACCGATGAGGTTGACGACACGGACACGGATACTGTTACGGACCCGGCAACTCCAGCACCGTCTGAGCCAACCTACCGGGGTAAAGACGCCGAGAAGTAAGCCAGGCCGGAATCAGCCAGCGATCATCGAACGTCACAAGACGGAAAAAATGCCCGGGGATTTCTCCCCGG
>SLFF01000229.1 GCA_007124395.1 Thermomicrobiaceae bacterium
AACGGGTGAACCAGCAGCCCGGCTAAGGCGGCCGCTGGTCCAGTTCGACTTGACACCAATCCATAGAATCTCTCCCAATACTGGGAGAGGGAGAAGGTCTTATGCCTCACGCGTTTCCCCTGACGCCCCGCATACCGCACTCGCAACGAATTTGTTACATCTGACGCACGCTCCCCACGCAGTTGAGACGGGCTAGCACCCACACTAAGAGTGAGCCGGATCACCCGGTGATTCCGGCGTCGGTACCGATAGTGATCGGAGTTGGCCATGAACCGGATAGCATTGCTCCTGTTGACCATTTTCGTTGCGGTGAGCGCATTTCTGGGCGGTATTGCCCTGATCATCGAGGCTGACCTCGGGCTCAGCGCATCCCTGCTGAATGGCACCCCGTTCGCCAGCTTCGTGGTGCCTGGCTACATTCTGCTGATCGCGGTCGGTGGATCGAACGCCATTGCCGCCATTCTGCTGGCGCTTCATCACGAGGAGGCTTCGTCGTTCGCGTTTCTGGCGGGAGCGGTTCTCACGGTCTGGATCGCCGTTCAGGTGGTCATGATCGGTATGATGAGCTTCCTGCAGCCCGCAATGTTCACCTTCGGACTGATGACGATGGGATTCGCCTATCGCTACTGGCTGGAACACCAAAATGAAACCAGCTATGCACCGTAGCTGACGCCGGCATCCCGGTCGGCGGAGGATGACTCGGTCCTGTATCCTGTCAGCGGTTCGACACACTCGGGTCGGAACGCTGACGGGATACTCATGTCGCAAGCACACCAAGCGCCGCCCACCGCGGTGGAGTCATTCGACCGCACCGGAATCCTCGTCCTGGTGGTCCTCTGCCTCGCGATGTTCACCAGCGGCATGAACGCCATGGGACTCCAACCGTTTCTGGTCAGCGTCGGGGAAGACCTCGGAGTCAGTGTTCCGTCGGTTGGCCAGGCGGTGACCGTAACGCTGCTAATGAGCGCCGTCAGCGGACTGATTGCCGGGCCGATCGCCGACCACTACG
Source organism: Thermomicrobiaceae bacterium (assembly GCA_007124395.1). GTDB lineage: Bacteria > Chloroflexota > Chloroflexia > Thermomicrobiales > Thermomicrobiaceae > SLMJ01. The sequence continues at coordinate 1,010 of SLFF01000229.1, forward strand.
GGCATCGACGCCTGATGGTCCTCGGCGCCGCGGTGCTGGCGGTAAGCGCCATTGGATCGGCACTTTCGCCGACCTACTTCATCTTCATGGGGTTCCGGTTGTTCGGTGGGCTTAGCCTGGCGCTGCTGACCGGGCTGGCGCTGGCGATTGCCGGGAGCTATTTTGCTGGAGAAGCGAGACGCCGGGCACTGAGTGTGACGGTCTCCGCGATGTCCGGTACCGCGATTCTCGGCGTTCCGTTGCTCTCCTGGATCGGCGACGTCTTCAGCTGGCGATGGGCGTTCGGGATGATCGGAGCCATCGCAATCGTCCTCATCCCGATTCTGGCAACACTGATTCCTTCGACACTGGCTCCCACCCGGCGATTCCAGCTCTCCCAGCTAATCAGCTCCTACCGGCCACTCCTGGCGCAGCGTGCCATGATCGCGCTCTATATCGGGAGCTTTCTCCGGGCGATCTTCTGGCTCGGAATCCTCACCTATTTCGGCGCATTTCTTATTGAAGAGCATGGTCTGACACTCCAGCAGGTCGGCATCACCTATATGTTCGGCGGGCTCGGGTTTCTTATCGGTAGCCTGGCCGCGGGCGGCCGCGTCGGCCAGTTCAACCATCGAACCCTGTTTACGATCGTCACCATTGTCGGTGCGCTGTTCTTCGGGCTTGCCTACACGGCGCCAGTGGGGCCAATCGGTGCGGTGTTGTTGCTGACGATCGGCGGGTTTTTCGGGGCGATGGGGTGGGTGGTCCTGAACACGATGATGGCCAACGAGAGCGATGCCGGGGCCGGGACCACGATGTCGTTGAACACGGCGATCTTCAATCTCGGGTCGGCGGCCGGCGGGGCGGCGGGAGGAGCAATTCTTGCCGTGGGCGGGTACAGCGCCATCGGTCTAACGCTGCCAGTTCTGGCGCTGATTGCCAGCGTTGTTGTGATGCTTTCCGGTCGATTTCGGCCGATGGCAACCACCACAAAAAGTTGACAACTTTGTAACCATCGGGTAGATTACGTTTGCTCGCGACCTCCCGGGTTAGCTGAGCATCGGGGCTGTTATCGTGATGTTCGGTTGATCTCAACGGTCATCCATTTCCGGAAACGTTTCCGGATCTCCTCACAGACTTTACGGTTTCGGTACCCTGTCTGCGCTGGCAACACCCATTGTCGGCCAAAAAATATTTATGTTTTGTTACGTCACATGTGTCGCTCGTCCACAGATAAGTGCGACGTGTGCCATTTTTGCTGGACACATGTGCGCCTGTTTCAGGAGAGGATTTGAGTCCGCTATGTCTCACCCAACGAATAGCGATAATCTGCATGAGTCTAAAGCCGGCATGGGCAGTCTGCTGGATCTTGGATTGAACCGGCGACGCTTTCTGAAAGCAACCACCGCCGTGGCTGCCACCGCAGGTCTGGGGACACTGCTGGCGGCTTGCGAAGACGACAGTGATGATGACGACGACGCGGCAGCGGCAGTCGATACCGACGACGCCACTGATGATGACGTTGTGGCCGATGATGCAACTGATGACGAAGAAGATGCACCGGCAGATGATGCCGCTGATGACGACGCCCCGGCGGCTGACGGCGAAGGCGGCGTTCTGATCCGTGCCGAGAGCAACGATGCCGAGAATCTCGACCCTCACCGTCGCCGAACTGCTTACGCTGGATACGTGATCCAGGAGATGTGCCAGACGGTTGTCGAGCTCAACCCTGACCTCGAATACGATCCAATCCTGCTCGAATCCTTCGAAGTCTCCGACGATGGTCTCGTCTACACGATGAATGTACGTGAGGACTACTACTTCCAGGATGGTACCCAGCTCGATGCGGAGGCGATCAAGATCAGCCACGAGCGTTCAGTTGATGAGGAATCGACCTGGCCAGATCAGTTCTACGGTGCGACCTGGGAAGTCATCGACGATATGACGGTCGAGATGACCATGCCCGAGCCGAACGCCGGCGTGATTATGATCATGGCGTTCAACGGCACTTCAATCCTCTCCCCGGCGTCGCTCGAAGAGGCCGGTACTGGAGATCTTAGTGAGGGCGCGGTTGGTTCTGGACCGTTCAAGTTCGTCGAGTGGGACATCAACCAGCAGGTCGTGATGGAGCGCTGGGACGAGTTCGTCGACAACTACAGCCATTCAGACAATGATGGACCGCCAAAGGCTGATCAACTGATCTTCCGGGTTATTCCGGACGAGCAGACACAGATTGCCGCTCTGGAAACGGGCGAGATCAACATTCTCGATCTGCCGTCGCAGCAGGTGTCGAACTTCGAGGACGATGACAACTACGAGCTGTTCCGCAACGAGCAGGGCACCATCATCGCCTTTCTGAGTCCGGTTATCCCCGAAGGTGGCGACGACTTCGTTGCCCCATTCGATGAACTCAACGTTCGCCGAGCTGTTGCTCAGGCAGTGAACGTTGACGAGATCATCGAGGGTGTCCTGGCTGGGCTGGCCGTCCGGAACCGCAGCACGCTGCCAACCGGTAACCCCGGCTACACGGACCAGTTCCAGGAAGACATGGGATACGATTTCGATCCCGACGAAGCGATGGCACTGCTCGACGAAGCAGGCTGGGAAATGGGTGACGATGGCGTCCGCGAGCGGGACGGCGAGCGTCTGAGCATCCTGATGCGCAGTGTTTCCGAAACGACCCTCGGTCGGATTGCCCAGCTGATTCAGAACCAGCTGCAGCAGATCGGCTTCGAGATCGAATACGAGGGCCAGGAGCGCGCACTCTTCTATGAGGGCATTCGTTCTGGCGAGGCTGAACTGGTCCTCATGGACTACAACTGGGGTGAAGCCGACATCGTCTGGTGGATGGGCAACGACACCACCCTGCCAGCCGGCGTCTATGGCGAGATGAACGAAGAGTTCCAGGAAGTTGCCACCGAAGGCTGGCTGCCGACTGATCCGGCAGAACGTGCCGAGCTCTACTACCAGGCATCTCAGATCATGGTCGAGGACGTCGCCTGCATTCCGCTGTACACACCAGTATCTGTCACAGCCGTCCGCAGCGAGGTTCGTGACTTCAAGCTCGGTGGCCAGGGCCGGATGGTCTACACCGACGCCTACGTCGAAGAAGACTAGCTCCCCTCTCCTGTTGATCGATGATCTCCCGGCCGCGCCTTCTGCGGTCGGGAGCCGCTCATAACCGGGAGTAGCAATACCGTGGGCAAATACATACTCTACCGTCTGCTCGGCTCGATACCGGTTCTGATCGGTGTCCTTTTCGTTGTCTTCATGATGGTTCGCATGGTTCCGGGTGACCCGGTGCGAATCATGCTCGAAGGGCGCCCGACGACCCAGGAACAACGTGATGAAGTTCGCCAGGAGATGGGCCTCGATCGCCCGATCCCTGTCCAGTTCGTCACATTTGTTGGCGGAGTGGTTCAGGGAGATCTCGGCAACTCTTACCGAACAACACGGCCCGTCACAACCGAAATAGCTCAGCGCGTGCCCAACACGGCCAAACTGGCTGGTGCCGCATTGCTGGTGACGGTGGTATTCGGCGTTGGTACCGGGGTGATGGCAGCCATGAAACGTGGCTCCTGGCTGGACTTCACCACCATGGGGACATCCATCCTTGCAGTTTCGATTCCGAACTTCTGGTTCGGCATGATGCTAATGCTTCTCTTCGCCGTGACCCTCGGCTGGTTCCCCGTCTCGGGCGCTGATACCTGGAAACATCTGGTCCTGCCGGCACTGGCGCT
>SLFF01000300.1 GCA_007124395.1 Thermomicrobiaceae bacterium
TCGGTCCACGGGTTGATCGCTTCACCGTTCAAAGCGAGCTACATCGCGGCCAAGCACGGATTGATCGGCCTCACCCGCGCCGGGGCGATCGAAGGTGGCGAGCAAGGCATCACCGTAAATGCGGTCTGTCCCGGGTTTACTCGAACACCTTTGACCGAGGGGCAGGCAGAATCGCTGGCTCGCTCGATGAACGTTACCCCGGAGGAGGCGATCGAACAATCGATGCTTGCCCCGGCAGCCATCAAGCGAGCGCTGGAGCCGGAAGAAGTCGCCGATGTCATTGCGTTTCTGGCGTCAGACAAGGCTGGTGGTGTCACCGGCGCTACCTGGCAGATCGATCTGGGCTGGACAGCGCGATAGGGATTTGACTCGTTGTCCGGAATGCTATATTCGTGTACCCACTTCCCCATTCTGACAGCTTTCTTGAGCCGTGGCACAGTGAATGCGCAAGACTTCGATCGAGCGGTGCATGCGTCACGTAGCCGCAAATGTCTGAAAGCGTTAGCGATAACGCTGGGAAAGGAATTCGGGACGAATGAAGTTCAAGCTCAAGATCGGTCTGCTTGCCGTGCTGGCGATGATGATCGTTGTGCCAGCCGCAGCAGCCTCGACTGACAGCGGAGACCAGAACGACGGCAATGATCTGATTGCCCAGGAAGCCGATGACAACGACGATAACGGTGTCGATGATAACGGCGTGATGGACGACCAGGACGACGCCGTGATGGACGACCAGGACGACGCCGTGATGGACGACCAGGACGATGCCATGATGGACGACCAGGATGATGCCATGATGGACGACCAGGACGATGCCGCGGTCAATGGCGAAGATGATCAGGAAACCGATGATCCGGGTGTTCCGGCTGCCGGCGCTGGTGGTGCCGCAGCAGCTGGCGGAACCAGCCTGATGCTGCTGGGCGGTATCGTGGCGTTCCTGAGCGCAACCGCAGCTGGAGCCTTCGCGGTCCTGCGACGCAGCTAACATCTCTACACCGCATGCACCTCGAAGATGAATCAGAATAGGGAAGGGGCAGACCTTTCCCGGTAGGAGCCCGAAACCGGCCAGGCCAGTTTCGGGCTTCGCCGTTTACCATCATCGTTTATCCGCAACCACAGGTTGCGCTCTACGTTAAACTCTGACGGGCGGGTTTGACTTCGTTGTCATATCCGGCATCCTGAATCAGGCTCTACTCGCATCGTCATTGTCAGGGAGACAGCATTTCGTGAGACGAGACCTCCAGTACAAACTCCTCACGCTCGTCTTTGGTTCGATCGCGCTGGTCATGGTCAGTGCCTGTGCGGTGGCCAGTTCACCAACTGCGACCGGTGACCAGGAACCCACCGAACAGACTGACTCGGAATCAGACGCCTCCGACGTCGATATCGAATCCGTCGAGCAGGTCGAATCCGACCCGACCCCGGTCCCGGTCCCGGAAGTTGATGACGCTGACGAGGAATCCTCACCAGTTGAGGAATCAGACGACGCGATTGATCTGGACGATTCCACAACGTCAGATGATGCCAGCCGGGATGATGAACCAGAGGTCGACGAGACCCCGGTTCCAGGTAACCCGACCCGCCTGCAGATCGATTCAATCGGGATCGACGCCGGGTTCGAGTATGTCGGAGTAGATGATGACGGCAACATGGGCGTTCCCAAGGAATGGGAAAACGTCGCCTGGTATGAGCCCGGTACAGTCCCGGGAGACCAGGGCAACTCAGTTATTGCCGGTCACTACGATTCCGATACTGGCCCGGCAGTCTTCTATGATCTCAACGACCTCGAAGTCGGCGATGAAGTCCGGATCGTGACCGAGGATGGCGAGGAACTCACCTTCGCCATAACAGAGATTGAATCTGTCCATGTTGACGATGCGGATACGGGCAAGATCTTCGGGCAAACGGACGAGCGCAATCTCAACCTGATCACCTGTGAGGGGGTCTGGGATACTGACGCTGGCATGTATGATCATCGTCTGATCGTCTATACAACGCTGGTTGACGACGCCGGGTAGATCTCGTGTGAATGAGCAGATGGACTAGTCCATTATTCCCAGTTGATCTGCAATTGCCGGTTCTGGTGATGTCGATGCGATACATTTGACGTGGCTCCGATGTCCCCGCAGATCGACGAAAGAGAACCACCCGTGATCACACGTACTGCAGCCAGATTCACATTCTCCCTGCTGCTCGTGTTCGCCGCGATGCTCGTGCTCAGTGCGTGCTTCTCGCGAGCGACCGCTCCTTCCGAAGCGGAGCCAGAACCAACCGCGACAGCTGAACCTGAAGAAGACCGAATCCCCGGCAAACCCGTGCGCTTCCAGATCGATCGGATCGAAGTCGATGCCGAGGTAGAGCACGTGGAACAGGACGAAGAGGGGCGAATGGCTGTCCCCTCCGAGTGGGAAGACGTCTCCTGGTATGAACTTGGCCCGGTGCCGGGTGAACGGGGCAATGCAGTCATTGCCGGACACTATGATTCATACAGCGGCCCTGCGGTCTTTTTCGAGCTCAATCAGTTGGAAGAAGGCGACATCCTCCGGGTGATTACCGAGGACGATGAAGAGCTGGAGTTCGAGGTCTACGAGATCGAACTGGTCCATATCGATGACGCCGACTCGCGCAAGATCTTCGGCGAGACCGATGAGTACAATCTCAACCTCGTGACCTGCGAGGGTGCCTGGGATATCACGACTGATATGTACGATCATCGCCTGATCGTCTACAGCCGGTTGATTGAGGATTAGTCTAACCCGTTCGCCGATAGACGCATCAATCGACCATCGATCCGAGCTTCTGATCGTGGTCGGTCTCTCCAGCCCTGCAAGCCTTATTGCCGCATCTACCTGAATTCCGAATCACCTGAACCCGATCCCCGGGGTCTCGTGTCTCTGGAGATTACCGTGTCCAGACCGCGTCCGCAGTGCCTCCTATGGTCTGTAAGCGGGGAAATGGCCAACACCCTTCACATATCACATGTTTATATTGACATGTTCGAGTTGACTCTCTATACTGCGATCGTGTCTGTTTTCACTGATCACGCCTGCTACGTGTTCTTCACAGTAATGATTCAGCCGCGCGCCAGAGGAGCATGTTAGATGGACGAAGAAGTCATCTCGGTTCAGCACCTGCACAAGCAGTATCGTGATCACATAGCGATTGAAGATGTCACGCTGAGCGTCCGACGAGGTGAGATCTTTGGTATCGCCGGGCCAAACGGCGCCGGCAAGACGACCTCGGTGGAATGCATCCAGGGATTGAGAAAGCCAGATAGTGGAGAAATTCGCGTGCTGGGGCTTGATCCAGAACGCGACATCACACGGCTTCGCCAGCGAATCGGCTCTCAGCTACAGCAATCTGCCCTGCCAGAGCGGATCAAAGTGTGGGAAGCGCTCGATCTCTTCGCCAGCTTCGTCCCGGGTGAATCGAACTGGCCCGCACTGATCGACCAGTGGGGACTCACCGGTAAGGAAACCGCGTCCTTCGCCAATCTCTCCGGCGGTCAGCAGCAACGCCTGTTCATTGCGCTGGCACTGATCAACGACCCTGAGGTGGTGTTTCTCGATGAGCTCACCCAGGGGCTCGATCCCGCAGCGCGCCACGCAACCTGGGGACTCATCCGGGCCGCCCGGGACCAGGGAAAGACGATCGTGCTGGTCACCCACTTCATGGATGAAGCCGAGATACTCTGCGATCGCCTCGCCATTATCGACCACGGACGAGTGATTGATCTCGATACCCCACAGGCACTGATCAATCGACACGGTGGTCCGCAGCGGCTGACCTTCTCCACTGATCACAACGATCTGGACTGGCTGGAAGCGCTGGACGTTGTTCAGGACGTCACCCGGACCGGATCCCAGTTCACCGTGACCGGCACCGGCTCCCTCGTGCCACTCGTCTCCCATGCGCTCGTGGAACGAGGCATTGTCCCCGACGATCTCCGGATTCATCAGGCCTCACTCGAAGACACGTTCCTGCGCCTCACTGGCCGGGATCAGATGAACGGACTGGCAGACTGATGCACACGATCAAACATCTGACCTCAGTCGAGCTCAAACTGATTACTCGTGAGCCATTTACCCTGCTATTCGTTTTCGTGTTCCCGATTGTGGTGTTGCTGGTGCTTTCCGGTGTTTTCGGAACGGAAGCAACCGAGGAATGGCAGGGCACAACCCCGGCGAACTACTACGCTGCCTCCTATATCGGTACCGTCATCGCTGCGCTGGCACTGATCAGCGTCCCGTCCCATCTGGCGGCCTATCGCGAGCGGGGCATTCTCCGGCGGCTGACCGCATCGTCGGTCAGTGCCCAGGCCGTCCTGCTTTCGCAACTCATCGTGGGGTTCCTGCTGGCGCTGGGTGGATCACTGGCACTGATTCTGGCGGCAACGCTCATCTACGATGTCGAGATGCCGGTCAGCATCGGGGGCATGATCCTCAGTTTCACTGTGGCGGCATTGAGCTTCGTCACGCTGGGGCTCCTGCTCGGCACCGTCGTACCAACCGCACGCTCGGCCCAGGCGATCGGTCTGGGGCTGTTCTTCCCGATGTGGATGCTCTCTGGAACCGGCCCGCCACCTGACGTGATGTCCGACACGATGCGATCCATCTCCGACTTACTGCCGATGACCAGACTCGTCAGCGCACTGCAGGCTCCCTGGTTTGGAGACGGAGTAGCCATCACCGAACTGGTTATTCTGGTGGGCATTCTGATCATCGCTGGCGCCGCCGCGGTGTACCGGCTTCGGGCAGCAGACCAGTAGACCGGAGACATCGTTTACAGGTGTTCGGGGACATGGTTTACGCATTTGCAGCCGCCATACCCGCATCAAACCGGTTCGCTGGGCTGGGCCACACGGAGAGCCTGCCCTGAGCGAAGTCGAACGGGTGGCCGTCTACCAGATGGGGTTGCTGTACACGGAAAAACCCCCGGGCGCCATTGACCGGGGGTCAGCCTGATACGGCTTCAGTTGTCAGTATCGTGACGTGCTACGGCTAGTCGTCGCCGGGCACTGCACCAATCGGCTGACGCGTTGGCGACCAGACGTCCAGCATTTCGGAGAACGTATCGAACGCCGGTCCCGAGATTCCGTATGGAATCGAGAACTGCACGCCGATCGGGAAATCATACTTGTGGACACCCTCGATCACCTGTTTGTAAAGATCGACCAGCTTCTCTTTCTTCTCGTCGAACGGCTTCTCGGCAATGTTGGAGACGAACTCGATTTCGTCCTTCACCACCGGCTGGTCATCCCAGATCATCCACTCGAAGAGCCCCACCTTGGCCTCGGCCTTCGGAACATACCCGAACGTCAGCATGATCTCCGGACGCTTATCTGTCTTCTTCGACAGATCATCCAGGAAGGTAGTGATGTAGTCGCTGAAGAGCAACTGGGTGTTCCCGAAGCTGGCTCCGGCATCCACCTTGGCGGCAAACCGATCGACCTCTGACTCCCGGGTCGGGATCAGAATCACGCCACAGGATGGAATCGTGTCCTGCAGGTTGCTGATCGCTTCCGGTGGCGTTGGGCCAACCATTCGCTCATTCTCCACGCGGGGTGCGCCCACGAAGATCACACGATTGATGCCTTCACTCTTGAGCCGTTCGGCTCGCTGGCGAAGCTCTTCCATTGGGGTGTACACCGTCACCTGCGTGGCGATGTAGTCCACCGGGAGCGATTCACTGAGATACCGCTTGGTATCGATCGGATCCAGCTTCTCTTCCAGCTCAACCGGGCGGAACTCGTCCTCCGGAATAACCTGGGGAATCATCACCGTATTGATGTCATTGAAAATGCCGGCTTTTTCCAGCTTCTCTCGAACGGTTCGACCCTCTTTGATCGTGGTTTCCCGTCCGTTACCTACTGCCGCCGGCACGAGCTCGAGTGCAATCGTTGGCACGGCTCCCTCTTCTCAGGATCAGATTCTGCTTTTTCGTCAAGCAATCGTCTGTATAAAAATCATTGTTACCTCGACCCCTCTCCCGGAATCGGAAGAGGGGCTTCGTATGCGAGGTCATTGTTCCCGACAGGAAACGGGGTCTATTGACCGCGTCTACCGGGCAACCGCAGCGTTCTTGGCTCCTTCACGCAGGGCGTCAGCCTTGTCGGTGCGCTCCCACGGAAGATCCAGGTCCGGCCGACCAAAGTGGCCATAGGCAGCGGTGTCCTGGAAGATCGGGCTGCGGAGGTTCAGGTCGCGGATCAGCGCGCCCGGTCGCAGGTCGAAGTGCTCTTCAACCAGCCGGGTAATCAGTTCAATGCTGACATTCTCGGTGCCAAAGGTCTCGATGTTGACGCTGATCGGGCTGGAAACCCCGATGGCGTAGGAGACCTGCAGCTCGGCACGCTCGGCCAGGCCAGCGGCCACGATGTTCTTGGCAACGTAGCGGGCACCATAGGCACCAGTCCGGTCGACCTTGGTCGAGTCCTTACCGGAGAATGCACCACCACCGTGGCGGGCAACGCCACCGTAGGTGTCCACCAGGATCTTGCGGCCGGTCAGGCCAGCATCACCAGTCGGGCCACCAACCACGAAGCGACCGCTCGGGTTGTAGTAGAAGATCGTGTCGTCATCCAGCAGTTCCGATGGAATCACTGGATCGATCACCAGCTTGCGCAGATCCGCAAACATCTTCTCGTCTGAAACATCCGGGCTGTGCTGGGTGCTCAGAATAATCGTGTGAATCCGCTTCGGCCTTCCATAGGCGTACTCCACGGTCACCTGGGACTTGCCGTCCGGGCCCAGATAATCGAGCGTACCGTCATGGCGGACCTTGGCCAGCTGGCGAGTCAGCCGATGGGACAGTGCCATGGTGAGCGGCATCAGCTCCGGCGTCTCGTCACAGGCAAAGCCAACCATCATGCCCTGATCACCGGCGCCAATCTTGGCGACATCTTCCTCGGTAACGTGGCCATTGCTGCGTGTCTCGAGCGAATCGCTCACACCGGCGCTGATGTCTGGTGACTGCGCGTGGAGGTGAACATCCACTCGGCAGGTGTTGGCATCGATGCCATGCTCCGGGTTGGTGTAGCCGATCTTGCGCAGCGTATCACGCACGATCTTCTCGACATCGAACTTGTGCTTGGTGGTGATCTCACCAACAACGATCACCACATCGTTACCGGCCACGGTCTCACAGGCAACTCGTGCCTCTGGATCGTGCGCCATGATCTCGTCGAGTACGGCATCGGAGATCTGATCACAGACCTTGTCCGGATGACCTTCGGTCACGGACTCAGAGGTGAACAGAAAACTTGGTGACTGGCTAAAACTAAGACTCATTTCGGGCAATACCCCTCTCAGGTGCAATCGTCAAATAGCACACATCAATTTCTTGTATCGAACCGGGGGGCAGGCAATACTGCCTGCCCGACCGGTCTACTTCGTACCAACCTGGATGATGAAGTCCGGGTCGTAGAAGCTATATTCTGCTTTAAAGTCGCCGTACCGCCGGATGTTCTGGAAGCCAGCATCACGCATCAGCTCCGTCACATAGTTCTGGCGGATCGGGCACAGCGTCAGATGATAGGAAGAGCCGTCGCCGTACTCGTACCGCATCCGGACGAAATTCTCGCCCAACTCTTCTGGATAGGCATTGACGTCCTCGCCCAGGTAGTAGTGCTGGTGCCTGTTTGCGTAATTCTTATCCATAAGCGCGTCGTAGTTCCGGTGATCGATGATCAGAATTCCATCGTCACTGAGGAGCTTATAGAACTCATCCAGTGCCTTCTTGCGGTCAGCCTCTTCGAAGAGATGCGTGAAGGCATTGCCGAGCAACATGATTGCGTCGAACTTCTGGTCCGGGAACGACTGGGACATCGACGTCCACTCGGCTTCGACCACGGGAAGGTCCGGAATTCCAGCTCGTTCGGCATTCTCTTTTGCCTTGCGAACCATCTCGGGACTGCCATCTGCGCCAGTGGTCTTGAATCCGTCACGGGCAAGCATTACCGTATGAAAACCGGTCCCACAGGCAGCATCCAGAACTTGAACGGCACCATACTGTCGGAGGAGGTCCTGAAAGAATCCACCCTCGGACTCCCAGCGGCCCTTCCAGTTGATCAGCTCATCCCAGCGGTTCACGAAATCGTGCGTGTACTCATCCTGATAGAGATCTCGCGTCAAGTCGTCTGACCTTGGTGTGGCATTCATGGATAAAAACCCTTCCATCATAAATCGGTATACGGAAAACACTTGTCCCCGATATCTGCCGAACTAATTGCTCGTTCAGAACAGGGAAATTACAGACACAGCAGATGCTGATCCGCTGCTAGCTCGGCTTCTTCGCCAGGAAAATGCCCCAGCCAACCTTGCCGGCATTCGCTGATTCGACCCAGAAGTCGAGCGCAGCGATCGTCTTGTCCACCGTCTCATCGCCAATCGCGCTGACCAGCTCCGAGCGGTTTTCACGAACCTTGCTGACAACACCGCCGTAGGTGGGGGCAACATACTGGGAATGATCCTCGGCCTTCAGCAGTTCGAAACCGTGCTGCTTGATGGCCTGTTCGTAGTCTGGATGATCCCAGATGTCCACGGTGTTCAGCCGGGCATAAATGCGTTCCCGATCCGCCTGTGAGGTCTCTCGGCGAACCAGAATATCGCTGAAGATAAATGTGCCACCTGGCTTGAGGACGCGGTAGCACTCGCTGAGAATCTGGTTCTTGTCCGCGCCGTGCAGGAACGCTTCCTGGCTCCAGACAACGTCGAACGAACCATCGGGATATTCAATATTATGGAAGTCGCCCCATTCAAACTTCAGGAGGTGACTGGCGTCCGATTTCTCGGCGCGCTCCTGGGCGAGCTTCAACTCTTCATTGGAAATGGTCTGTCCAATAACGGTGCAGCCGTAGTGAGATGCGATATAGCGAGCCGTTGAGCCGTAGCCACAACCGAGGTCGATCACACGATCGTCCGGTGTCAGGTTTGCCGCTTCGGCCATGATGATGTTGGTGTTATCCATCGCCTCCTGAAGGCTGGCGCCCTCGTATGGCGGGATACCCATGTGAAGGTTATCGCCCCAGATCGTTCGGTAGATTTCGCTGGCGGGGCCATCATAATACGCTTGCGTCGTTGAAACGTTCTCAGAGATCGTGTCCCTGGCCATCATCAACATCCCTTCTCAAAATCATCACAGAAAGCTGAGCGAGAACGACGGCTTCGAACTCAAACAGTGCGGCAATCGCCGCGAAAACGTTAGAAAAGCGGGTATTTTCGAATAAACCCTGATTAATGATCGAATGGCTGTGTACACCCGAAAAACCGGCACAATACCATTCGCAGAATTCTTCCTCACCGGTCTTCAATGCACAAAAACGCGCTCAGACCAGATCGGTGCTTAACTACACTTAACACCTTATGACGCTACAGTCAACCCCGCGAGCGATGCTAGCAGCTACTCATCCAATTCAGCAATGTTCATGCCATCCAGTCAAAAAGACCCGGCATTTTCGCTGAATCAGCCCCGGGATATCGGGGCAGATGCTGGAGTCGAAACCTGCGGAATCAACGCATCCAGCAAGCGCCGATGAGTCCGCCGCGCGGCCTGATCTCCGCTGTCGATACAGTCTGGAATTCCAACCCCGTGGTACGACGCACCCAGGAACTCCAAACCGGGAAAGCGTACCAGACAGGAATCGATCTGCCTCAACCGATCCTGATGCCCCAGCACGTACTGCGGCATCGCCCGGTGCGAGCGATTGATCCGGCTAACAACCGGCTTGGCCGTGATCCCCAGAATCTCGCGGAGATCTCGCTGAACCAGTTCCAGCAGCGCATCATCAGCCAGGTTGACCGCATCTTCCCGGCCAGCCCGGCCAACGAACGTCCGCAGCAGGGCCATGCCCTCCGGCGCTCGTCCTTCGAACTTGTTGGATACCCAGGTGACCGCGGTCAGTTCCCGATCCTCGACGTGCGGAATCACGAACCCGCGTCCAGACTGCAACCCGGCGACATCCTCCACCCGGTAGCCCAGGGCAATCGTGGCACTGGAGACATAGGGAATCCGACGCAGCAACGCCGAGAGTTGTCCATCCATCAGATCGATCATCCCCGCCGTGGCGTAGGCCGGGGTTGCCATCAGCACCGCGTCGGCGGAGACCGGTTCGCCATTCCGGATCTGCAAGCGATACCCCGCACCATCCCGGGAGATGTTCTCGACCGCTACCCCGGCATGAACATCGACGCCGGTCAGCCGTTCTTCCAGCGCATCGGCCAGCTCGCCCATTCCATCAGCAAAGGAGACAAAAGGCGGGTATGGAGCGGCCGGGGCGTCGGATTTTGCCGCGGTACGCCGTTGATGCAGCATGCCGCGCACCAGCCCGCCATGATTGCGCTCGATATCCCGCAAACGGGGGAAAGTGGACGCCAGCGAGAGCTGATCTGCATCTCCGGCAAAGATTCCGGAGAGCAAAGGCTGGGCCATATGGGTGAACGCCTCACGGCCAAGACGACGCGAGATGAACGAGCCGATCGATTCGTCGGCATCATCTTCACGAGGGGGAACGAAATACTCGGCCGCCATCCGGAGCTTGGCCCGCGTCGACAGCAGACGACTCCTGAGCAACGGGCGCAGCTTCGTCGGGACCATCATCGTGATGCCTTCCGGCAGCGGCTCCAGCTGGCCATCCCGGAGGATGAACGTGCCGCCGCCGGTATCACGGGTTCCGATGATCCGATCCTCGATACCGAGTTCCTTCGCCAGCCGGATCCCGGCCGGTTTGTAGGAGAGGAATGAATCCGGACCAGCTTCGATGGTCAGACCATCCGTATGCTCAGTGCGCAGCTTTCCGCCGACATGCTGATCGGCCTCATAGAGGGAGATCCGATAGCTGACGCCAGATTCATCGCGCAGGTTCTGGAGTCGCCAGGCTGCTGAAAGCCCGGCAATCCCCCCGCCCACGATCACAATGTGCTGACCGGTTGCGCTCACAGGCAATCAGTCTCCTTCAACACTGGCCATCTCGGCCTCAGCGTCTTCGCTGACATGGTTCGGATCGTGTGCCTTGCGGACTGACTCGGCCACCGCGCGGCAGAGCATCGGCCCGTCGTTGAGCGATTTGATCCGGCTCAGCTCCATACCAAGCTTTTCCGCATGCGCTTTGTGCTCGATATCGACATCATAGAGGATCTCGACATGGTCACAGACGAAGCCGATCGGCACCATCAGCACGTGCTTGAAGCCCTCGGCAGCCAGCTCATCGAGTGTCTCCTCGACTTCCGGCCCAAGCCACGGTTCCGCCGATGCGCCCTGGCTCTGGTAGGCGAATCTCCAGTGTCGCTGACGGACCCGATCGGCCACCATCTCCACGGAAACCCGCAGCTCGTCCGGGTACGGATCTCCCCATTCGAGAATCCGGACCGGCAGACTGTGCGCGGTGAAGACGATCGGCACATCCTTGCGGATATCTGCCGGGAACGTCCGCAGCGCGTCTCGAATCCGGGATGAGACGCCGGAGATGAACATCGGCTGATCTTTCCAGCTGTGTACCTCGTGTACCGGGATCTCCGAACCCGCCTTCTCCAAGCCTTCCCGGAGCTGCTCCATGTACTTGCCGACGCTCATCTTGGAGTAGTGCGGCGCCATGACCACACCGACAATTTTGTCGACTTTGTCCTCGACGATCTGCGGCACAACATCCCGGATGTACGGGTCCCAGTGGCGCATACCGACATAGCAGGTGTATTTGATCCCGGCTTCTTTCGCCTTGCGGTTGTTCAGCGCCTTCTCGACACCCTTGGCCTGCGCCCGGGTGAGCTCCAGAATCGGGGATCGTCCGCCAATCTCGCGGTAGCGCTCCACGAACTCATCCACCAGTTCCTGGCTCATTGCCCGGCCACTGCGGACATCGAGCAGATAGTCCGGCACGTCTTCCAGCTTGTCCGGACCACCATAGGCCATCAGCATCACCCCGATATGCTCGGTGATTTCTGGCTCAGGCTTCGATGACGCTTTCGCCGAACCGCGGGCAGTCGAGGAGCGAGGCTTCTTCTCTTCGCCCTTCTCTTCAGTTTCTGCGGTCGCTTCGGTGGCTTCAGCCGCCTGATCCTGCGCCTCGTCTGGCTCTACCTGTGCCGAAAGCTCGACCGGTTCATCGCTGTCCGGCAGATCGTCATCATCTTCGTCCTCTTCGTCGGCACCATCATCGTCGTCGTCAGGATCGGCCTCGGCATCGAGCCCTGGATCTTCGTCCTCGGTCTCCATCGGAGCCCCGGTTACGGTTTCTTCCTCTTCGGCATCAGCCGCAGATGCGTCCTGTTCTGGTTTGCGTTCGCGGTCTTCGGCCATGAATGCACTCCCCCTCTGTCTGTGATGAAAACCGGATTACTTTGCGGTGAGTTCGTGTACCCGCTCGGCAACAAATCGCACGTTATCGACCGGCGTCTCTGGCAGGATGCCATGTCCGAGGTTAAAGATGTGTCCGGGTCGTCCAGACGCTTCCCCAAGGATTCTCTGGACTTGTTGATCGAGTTCTTCGCGCGGGCCGAACAGCAGGGCCGGATCGAGGTTCCCCTGAATCGCCCGGTCGGGGCCGATCAGGTCCCACGCCGTGTCCAGATCGATCCGCCAGTCGGCACCAACCACATCGGTCCCCAGCTCGGAATACGTCGAGAGCAGTCCAGCCGTACTGGTTCCGAAAACGATTGTCGGGACACCGGTCGGCTTGATCGCATCCACGATCTGCTGAACATACGGCATCACGCGCTGTCGATAGTCATGCGGGCTGAGCGCACCAGCCCAGGAATCGAAGATCTGCACTGCGGCGGCACCAGCCCGGATCTGTCCCAGCAGATAGCGCGCGGTCATATCCGAGAGCTTGGTCATCAGACGATCCCAGACTTCCGGCTCGCCGTACATCAGACCCTTCATATGAAGGTAGTTCCGGGAACTGCCACCCTCAATCATGTAGCTGGCGACAGTAAACGGCCCGCCAGCGAACCCGATCAGCGGCATCTTCCCCTCAAGTTCACGGCTGACGATGCTGATCGCCTCCAGCGTGGTCGGGGTTGCCTCTTCGGGATCGAGCACCTTCAGCGCATCGACATCGGCCGCAGTCCGAACCGGATTGTCGATCACTGGCCCCTCGCCTTTGGCAAAGCGGAGCTGGATGCCCATCGGCACCAGCGGCAGCAGGATATCGGCGAAGATAATCGCCGCATCGATATCCAGCGCATTCACCGGCTGCAGCGTGACCTCGGCGGCCAGCTCCGGCTGAGCACAGATATCGAGCAGGGTGTTGTTGGTCCGGATTGCCCGGTACTCGGGCATGTAACGACCTGCCTGCCGCATGAACCAGACAGGGGTTTTGTCGACCGGTTCGCGTCGACAGGCACGGAGGAATCGATAGTCGTGTTGCGTCACGGAAACTCCGTCATCTCTTTTCGATCGAGAACGGCGACCACACCGTGATGGACACATCACAACGCGCCGCGCAAAATTGCTTCGATTCTACCACCGTCCGTGCCGACTCCTGGGCGATGAAGCCATGCCGCAGACTGCTACCCTAATTTTTGTTCAGTAGGCAGGAAGAAGTCAATGTCAGCATCCCATCCGGCCCCGGAGCCATTGAATAGCGGCACGCTATCAACCAGCGACGGTCACGAGATCTACTGGGAGTCGGTCGGGAATCCAGATGGGACACCGATCGGCTCTCAGGCATCCCGGGCGTGATGATCCACGGACGCTACGACATCAGCGGACCGCTCGATATCGCCTGGAACCTTTACCAGCGCTGGCCGGAGAGTGAGCTGCAGGTGATCGACGACGCCGGACACGGGGAGGAAGCACCTTCGAGGTCATTGCCGACGTCCTCCGCCGGATTGTGAAGCACTAGACAATTTGTCACAGGCATGGTGGGATAGCCTGGGTAGTTCAACGACACTGAAAGGCGATAGATCATGAGTGATAACCAGAACGCGGTGAGCTTCTATACGATAAATGACCTGCCAGCGTTCTCGCCGGTCGAGGGCATCTCGATGCAGGCGATCATGGGCGAGAAGATGATGGCCAACTGGGTCTGGCTGGAGCCGAACACCGTCATGCCGATGCACGAGCATCCCCACGAACAGATCGGCGCCGTGCTGAAGGGAGCGCTGGAACTGACCACACCGGACGAAGTACAGGTGGTCGAACCAGGTGGTGCCTACGTCGTCCCCGGCGAAGTTCCACACCAGGGTGTGGCTGGCCCGGAGGGCTGCCTGGTGCTCGATATCTTCTCGCCACCACGTGAGGAATATGCTGCACAGGCACGGGGAGAAGGCTAATCCCATAGAGCTCGATTCATATCCGTGAACCGGTCAGGCAGAATCTACCCTACTTTTCGTTTGGTGGCACTGGCTGTGCGTTTATTGTGACAAATGGCACAACACGATCTTGACATGATCACTATCGCTTGTTATGCTCATATCACGATAACTGATTTGGCAAGATCGATAGAATCAAACGGGCCAGCTCATGGGTGAATTAATCCTTGGCCAGCCGGCATTGAAGATTGCCGTGAATACATCGGTTCCGCTTGACCTTACGTCAGCGATCTCGCTGATGGTCCGGGCAACTGATGAACACCGATTCGATCACTGGTTGGTCGGAGCACGACGGCGTCTCAGTCCGGAGATTCGACACGATCTTGAGACACTACTCGGATTCTCGGGTCGGCTGCTCTACTACATCGAAGAGCTTTTGATGTCGTTCGAGCCGTTCAAGCCGAGCAAGCTGGAAGCCAGTTTCGCCGAGTATCTCGAGCATCTGGAGCATATGCCCGTTGAGGCATACCACGAGATGGCTGTCACCTGTGTTCAACGGGTCCATGCCGATCTCGGAATGCCAAAGCTCGATCCGCCAGTTGGTGATCCGATTGCCTGGCGGGAATTCATCAGACCGGGAATCACTCGGGCCAATATGGACGAAGTGGTCGATCTGATGATGGCACCTGAACAACTGAAGGCGCGTACCGTCCGCATGATCGAGCAGTTCTGGACCGAATGCTATGGACCAGAATACGATCGAGCCCTCCCCGAACTGCGACAGGCAGTCCGGCAGGCAAGCGGGCGAACCTATCCGAGCGTCGAATCGGCCTTCACCGATCTGAGTGGCCATCGACTGCCGGAAGAAGTGCGATCAGCACTGGATCACGTCGAACGGGTGACGTTCTGCCCGTCGTATCATCTGGGTGACTTCGTACAGTTCATTCTGTATCCACCCGAGCTGATTCTGTACTTCAACATCCAGGGAAGCGCCGACGACAGCGCTCGCCGGACCGAACCGGTAACACTCCCGGAAGACCTGCTTCCGGGCCTGCGAGCCCTGTCGGATGGCACTCGGCTCCGCATCATTGGTATGCTGCGAGAGCAAGAGATGTACGCTCAAGAGATCGTAGGCAGGCTAGGAATCAGCCAGTCCGCGGTTTCCCGACACCTTTCGGTGCTGGAATCCGCTGGAATCGTCGAAGTACGGCCTGACTGCGGCATGAAATACTATGCGATCAACGCGCAGCGAGTTCGGCAAATTGCCGACGCGCTGGAGCAGATCGGTTAGCGCCGCATCCGTTCGCGGGTGCGACACGTTAACAACTCAAGATGGACACAATAAATCGTGTCCTTGAGGGTCAACCGCGGCAATGGCCGTTGGTGAGGATTCCTGGCGGTGATGAGAAATGCATTGCCAGTCCTTACGTAACCCCCTAAATGGCCTCACACATAGTGGTACCGGATTTCGATCCGCAGGCCACACCTTCCACATATTCCTCAAAATGGTTTCGCCTTGACGGCCAGGGTGAAACTGAAAACTCCTCTCAAAGCCGGTTGACCATTCTGGCGATAAGGGGCTTGTTCACTACTCGTGAGCAGGCCCCTTACGTGTTTAATCCCACCGTTTTCCGCTACCAGTTTCAGCCCTGCCGGTTGGCAAAGTCAGAATACGTCTGCATCAGAAATGGCCATCCCTCACGCGAAGCCATCGCCTGGCGCATCGCTTCCCAGCCCTCACCATGTCGGGACAGATGCCGGTGCTCGAACTCGATTCGCGTTAACGCTCGCTCATCGATAAACCGGATCTCGATCTCGCTGGCTCGTTCCGGGTCAGAATCGATCGTCCGATCCGGCTGGATCCACCAGGAA
>SLFF01000049.1 GCA_007124395.1 Thermomicrobiaceae bacterium
ATGATCCCGCCCTGCTGCTGGGTGAACATCGCCGCGTAGGCAGCGTAGTGGAATGAACGAACCATACCGGCAACATCTCGCAACGGTGGCCGCTTCAGGCGCCGTTCTCCGATCGACCGGGCCGGCTCACCCTCGAAATCGATGATCGTGAAGTCCTTGCCGGTAAACAGCACCTGTCCGAGATGATAATCGCCATGGGTTCGAGCGCGGATACCATCGATCCGGCGCTGGATGATCTGCCTGAGGCGATCCTCGATTGCCCCCTCAGCTTCCAGCACGTCTTCGGCGAGTGGAATCCACTCTTCCGGTAGCCTGCGGCGCATCCGTCGCAACGATTGCATCGTCTGGCGGGTGCTGGTTCGCATCGATTGATAGATCGACCGTTGCGAGAAGGTGGTGAACTGCTCCGGAGCGAAATCCGGATTGGACGCATCCGACGCCAGCGTCAGATGCATCTCGGCCGTTCGCTTGCCCAGCAACCAGGCATCGTCGAGATAGGTATCGAAATACTCGTGTGCGTCGTCCGGCGGCTCCTGCCTGGCCAGGGCCAGCAGGTTCTCAGTGGATAGCGCCTGATGGTCCGGGCTATCGTGCACAGTAACCACTCGATCGAAGTACCGACTGAGTGCATCCTGCGTAAACGCCCAGGCATCGCCCTCGTTGTTGACGTACTCCAGCAGAATGCCGATGCTCATCGACTCACGGCCGGTACCCTCATACTCCAGCCAGCCTGCGATCGGTGGGCTATGGTCGAACCCGTTTTGCTGTAGGAATCGACCGATCTCCAGGTCCGGATTGATTCCCGGCTCGATCTTCCGGAAGAGCTTGAGAATGAACTCGTGCCCATAGATGATCGAGGTATTGCTCTGCTCCGCACCGGAGATCCGTGGCGGGAGCGGCCCTTCCGCGGTGCTCATGACGTCGCGATAGGTCCGTGTTGTGTTGGCGACCAGCTGGTTGCCGTTACTGCGAACCCGGCGGCGGCGGCCGATCAGATTCAGCAGCATCTCGGCGACGGCCGGCTCGAACAACGCATCGAAGATCACACCGTCGTCACCACCGCGGACTTTCACCCGGGCCAGGGCAGCCTGTGGCGAGTGTTCCAGCAGGTGGCCGGCATGTTCACCGGAGGCGAACGCCATCGGGATGGCATAGGTTTCCGGGTTGCCTTCGGTGTACTCAACCAGCACCATCGCCAGAAACACCCCGGCACCGGTGCTATCCAGCGGTATGGCGTCATGCACGCGGGCCGACTTGATCACCCGGCCTTTCCCACCGAACCAGCGGCGATCCCGAAGATAGGCCGGCAGCACGTCTTCAAGCGAGCCACGTCCACGTGCCGTGAGTATTTTCGACCATTCACCAGTGACGTTGAGCACAGGCAGTGTGCGTTCGCCCGGGGCCGACGTTTCCGGCAGAAGTTCAACTCGCTGTGGCTCCAGCGAGAACCAGTAGAAAGAGTGCGGCCCAAGGGTAATGAAGTAAGGGGCTTCGGTGATCTCTGGAAACTCGACGCGTCCGAACATCTCCATCGGCACCAGACCTTCCCAGCGGGAGAGGTCGATATCGACGGCCTGCACGAACCGGGAAAGGTTCGCCAGCACCAGGATCCGCTCGCCTTCGTACTCACGGATAAACGCCAGCACCTTGCGGTTCTCCGGATGCAGGAACTCCAGCGTGCCCTGACCGAAGGCATGGAAACGCTTGCGCAGGGCGATAAGCCGCTTCATCCACCACAGCAGGGAATGCGGGTTGTCCTGCTGCGTTTCAACGTTGACGGCTTCGAAGTGGTACTCCGGATCAACGATCACCGGCAGAAAGAGACGCTGACGGTTTGCTTTGGAGAAGCCGGCGTTGCGATCGCTGTTCCACTGCATCGGTGTGCGCACGGAGTCGCGATCACCCAGGTAGATATTGTCGCCCATGCCGATCTCGTCACCGTAATAGATGACCGGCGTTCCCGGTAGCGACATCAGAAGCCCGTTCATCAGCTCGATCCGGCGCCGGTTGTTACCCAGCAGTGGGGCCAGGCGGCGACGGATCCCCAGGTTGATCCGCATCTGCGGGTCATGCGCGTAGACGCGATACATATAGTCACGCTCTTCGTCGGTGACCATCTCAAGCGTCAACTCGTCATGATTCCTGAGAAAGATTGCCCATTGCGCATTTTCCGGGATGTCTGGCGTCTGCTCCAGGATGTCGATGATCGGGTAGCGATCCTCCATCCGGATGCCCATGAACATGCGCGGCATGAGCGGAAAGTGGAACGACATATGGCACTCGTCGCCATCACCAAAGTAGGCAACCGCGTCTTCCGGCCACTGGTTAGCTTCAGCCAGAAGCATCCGATCTTCATACTTCTCGTCAACGTGTGTCCGGAGCTTCTTCAGAAATTCATGCGTCTCCGGCAGGTTCTCCGAGTTGGTGCCTTCCCGCTCATAGAGATAGGGGATGGCGTCAAGCCGGAGACCATCCACCCCGGCATCGAACCAGAAATCCATCGCTTTGATGATCTCCGTCTGAACCCGTGGATTATCAAAATTGAGGTCGGGTTGATGGGAATAGAAACGATGCCAGAAGTACGCCTGAGCCACCGGATCCCACGTCCAGTTAGAGTGCTCGAAATCCTTGAAGATGATCCGGACATCTTCGTACTTCTGGGGAGTGTCGCTCCAGACATAGAAATCCCGATGGGCACTGCCCGGCGGTGCGTTGCGAGCTCGCTGGAACCAGGGATGCTGATCCGAGGTGTGATTACAGACGAGCTCGGTGATGACCCTCAGACCGCGTTTGTGCGCCTCTCGTACGAAGCGGCGGAAATCCCGCATCGTCCCGTAGCTCGGGTGGATCGAGGTGTAATCGGCAATGTCGTAGCCATCATCCTTGAGCGGAGACGGATAGAACGGCAGTATCCAGA
The DNA here is from genome assembly GCA_007124395.1 of Thermomicrobiaceae bacterium. GTDB lineage: Bacteria > Chloroflexota > Chloroflexia > Thermomicrobiales > Thermomicrobiaceae > SLMJ01. Next base: position 2,918 of record SLFF01000049.1, read on the forward strand.
TTGCCGTAGCACCCAGATCCTGGACATAGTCGAGTTGCTCGACAAGTCCCCGGAAATCGCCGATTCCGTCATCGTTGCTATCTTTGAACGCCCGGACGTGGAGTTCGTAGATGATGGCGTCCTTGTACCAGGTTGCGTTCGAAACAACGCCGTCTGATTCTCGATGCTCACGGGCAATCACAGAAAAACAACCCCCTCATTTATTCGGTCGAATTGAACGGTGTTCCCAGCCCCTCTCCCAGCATTGGGAGAGGGGCTGGGGGTGAGGGCGATCCCCACCCTAGTCGTAATAATCAAAATCCTGCTCGGATCGCATTCGCCGCCGAACCCGGAAAATGTGTGCTGGGGAGATAGATGGGTTCAATTCAACGTAGTTGCGAGAACCGTGCCAGAGATAGCTGTGCTCGTTGAGCATATCCTCCAGCAGGTAGGCATGGTGCTCATCGATATCGAACATCTCCACCGGGAAATCGATCCACCCTGCCTGCACATGCTGCGGATCCAGATTCACCACCGTCAGGACGATGTTGTCCAGAGCGTCGGTATGTTTGGTGTAGGCCAGAATCTGATCGTTGTCGACGTTATGGAACGTGATGCTGTGGTTGGACTGGAGCGCTCGGTTTTCATGCCGGATCCGGTTTACCCGGGCAATGTAATCCTTCAGGCTGCCCGGCTGCCCCAGATCTCGCTGCCGGATCTCGTATTTCTCCGAATCGAGATACTCCTCGGAACCAGCCCAGACCGGATCGTTCTCGCAGAGCTCGTAGGCAGGTCCATAGATGCCGTAGTTGGCCGTCAACGTGGCCGCCAGGACCAGGCGCTGCATGAAGGCTGGCCGCCCATCCATCTGCAGGAACTCGGTGAGAATATCCGGCGTATTGGGCCAGAAGTTCGGCCGGAAGAACTCCGCGTGCTCCGTCTGGGTCAACTCGGTCATATACTCGGCGAGTTCCCAGCCGGTATTGCGCCAGGCGAAATAGGTGTACGACTGATTGAATCCAAGCTTCGCCAGCTGGTGCATGATCTTCGGGCGTGTGAACGCTTCCGCGAGGAAGATCAGCCCCGGGTGCTCTTTCTTCATCCGGGCAATCACCCATTCCCAGAACCGGAACGATTTGGTGTGCGGGTTATCCACTCGGAAGATCCGGACACCGAGATCGGCCCAGTAGCGGATGACGCCCTCCAGCTCCAGCCAGAGGTTCTCCCAGTCGTCCGTCTCGAAATCGAACGGGTAGATGTCCTGATACTTCTTAGGCGGGTTCTCCGCGTATTGAATCGTTCCGTCTGGACGCGCTTTGAACCAGTCTGGATGCTGCCGGACATACGGATGATCCGGGGCACACTGGTAGGCGAGATCGAGCGCGATATCGATTCCCAGATCCCGACCGGTCTCCAGCAGGCGGGTGAAATCCTGCAGCGTGCCGAGCTCGGGGTGGATCGATTTGTGGCCGCCCTCGTCCGAACCGATCGCCCACGGACTGCCAGGCTCACCCTGGTCGTAGTAGAGGGTCGGGTTATCGGCCGGTGGAGCGGCGTTGTTCGGTCCTTTGCGATGGATGCGGCCGATCGGGTGAATCGGCGGGAAATAGACGACATCGAAGCCCATCTCCGCGAGCCGTGGCAGGAACTCCTCGACATCCTTGAAGGTGCCGTGCTGGCCCTCTTCCAGCGACATCGAGCGAGGAAACAGCTCATACCAGGTGCTGAACCGCGCCCGAACCCGATCGACGGTGATGGCCAGGGCGGGTTGGGAAGCAGTCCTCACCCCCGGCCCCTCTCCCAAATCTGGGAGAGGGG
>SLFF01000415.1 GCA_007124395.1 Thermomicrobiaceae bacterium
CCACTCAGTAGATTATGTCACTCCAGTTACCCGAGGTCCAAAGACGGTTGCCACGGTTCATGATCTGGCGTTTCTCGAACATCCTGAACTGGTCACTGCAGACTCGTATGCCTATTACTCGCAGATCCACGATGCGTTGCCCACGACCGACCGGGTGATTGCCGTTTCACCCGCAACACGGGATCGGATGATCGAGAGGCTCAACCTGCAACCGGAACAGGTAACCATGATCCCGAACGGCTATGATGACGCAACCTTTCAGCCCGAGGTTGGCAACGACATGAGACTGATCGGCGAACGCTCACCGTTTCTGGCCAGGGCAATTCGAGATGAACGGCCAATCGTGCTCGCGGTCGGGACCGTCGAACCTCGAAAACGCTACGAAATACTTATGGATGCGCTGGAGAATCAATGGGCTGAGATCTGCCGGCTCGCGGGAACAGAACCGGTCGTTGTTATAGCCGGACAATCAGGCTGGCTGTCCGATGAACTGGTGGCCCGTATGCGCCATCAGGCAACTCAAGGTCGTCTGGTCTGGATACGTGATTGCGTCAACGATGAACTCGCCGCGCTCTATCGACAGGCAAAGCTTCTCGTCATGCCATCGATAGATGAAGGGTTTGGACTCCCTGTGCTCGAGGCGATGGCCTCAGGAACGCCGTCTCTTGTGGCAAACACCGGCGCGCTTCCCTGGCTGGTTGCCGATTCAGGGTTCATTGAGGACACTGATGTGGCCTCGGCCTGGGCCGAGAAGATCGGCATGATTCTGGCAGACAATGAGATGCGTCAGCTGCGGGGCAAGCGTGGAATCTAGCGGTCTGCGCCGTTCACGTGGGATGAAACAGCCCGGCAAACCGCCAAACTGTATGAAGAGGTAATGAATGAGCGTTGACTCGATGCGGATCATTGCAGGTCTTGGGAATCCCGGGGATCGCTATCGTGGGACCAGGCACAATATCGGGTTCATGGTTGCCGAACGGTTGATTCAGCGCCTCGGATGCGATGCGGCCGAGGCCAAGTTCAATGGACTGTTCAACGGCTGCCGCAGCGAATTGGGACGAGTTGGGATTCTGCGTCCGCAGACCTTCATGAACCGCAGCGGAAACAGCGTGGTTCCGGCGCTGAACTGGTTCAAACTCGAGCCGGAAGAGGACCTGCTTGTCGCCTACGACGATCTGGATCTCCCATTTGGGGAAATTCGCCTGCGTCGCAAAGGCTCAGCTGGCGGCCACAATGGGTTGAGTTCGATCATGGAGAAGCTCGGGTCCACCGAAGTACAGCGACTGCGAATCGGGATCGGCAGGCCATCGCAGGGTGATACGGTCTCTTACGTGCTGAATCGATTCAGCAAAGAGGAAGAAGCCGATTTGCTGGCAGTCGTCGATCACGCAGCCGACGCGGCGATCGCCTGGCTCACCAGCGGGCTCGATGAGACGATGGGGCGATTTAACGGCACGAACGTGCTAGTAGTGCCGGAGTAGTCGTTCGATTCGCGACACTTCCTCGATGGCTGGCGGTAGAATTGGGCCAGCAGTCGTCAGAAGCTATGACCACCACGATCATCGACTGTTCAGATGATACGGTCGGAATGAAAGGCAAGCTGACGGATGGACATTACACGGGTGGCGGTAATCGGAGCGGGAACGATGGGTGCAGGTATCACTCAGGTCGTCGCTCAATCCGGAATGCCTGTCACGTTGATCGATCGCGACAGCGAAATTCTCAAGCGTTCGATTTCCAGGATCGAGAATCAGCTATCGCGAGCGGTTGATCGAAACCGGATGACAAGGGATGAAGCCGATGTCGCGCTGAGCGTGATCGACACAGACACGTCGATCGACGCCGCAAGCGAGGTCAACCTCGTCATCGAAGCCGTCCCTGAGCAGTTCGAGCTCAAGGCGAACATTTTTCGTCAACTGGACGGCATTTGTGGCTCGACAACGATTCTTGCAAGCAACACATCGTCGATTTCAGTAACTCGCCTCGGCAGTCAGACCAACAGGCCAGAGCTGGTGGTGGGCCTCCACTTCTTCAACCCGGTTCCGCGGATGGAGCTGGTGGAAGTCGTTGTTGGAGGGCGGTCCGGTGATGTCGTAGTCGATACGGTGCAGGAGTTTGCCCGATCGCTCGGCAAGACCCCGATTCTGGTTCAGGATTTCCCGGGGTTTGTATCGAATCGGGTGCTGATCCCGATGATTAACGAGGCGATCTTCTGCTATCACGAGAGCGTCGCTGGCGTTGAAGAGATCGATACGGTGATGAAGCTCGGGATGAATCACCCGATGGGTCCACTGGAACTGGCAGACATGATCGGACTGGATGTCTGCCTCGATATTCTCGAGGTGCTCCACTCTGAACTTGGAGATCCAAAGTACCGGGCATGCCCGCTCCTGAAGCAGATGGTGGCCGGGGGTAAACTCGGTCAGAAGTCTGGCGAAGGATTCTACTCGTACGAAGACTAACCCGATTACAAGAACTGGACTGGATATAGACATGTCAGCAACTGAAGAGACAGCCGAAAAGGCAGCCGAGACCACCGAACGTAGCGGATATTTGCTCCTCCTCACGGGTGACGAACGACGCACCGCTGAGGCGGCACTCGGAATCGCCCTTCGTGGCGCTGGACACAACCTTCGCGTTCACATTAGTCAGCTCTTGAACCGCGCAGATCGACAGCGTGGTGAAGTCGCCGCGGTTTCGTTTCTCACCGGAGTCACGCTGAGTCAGCACGGAAAGATTGGCGCTGTCCAGACTAAGGCAGATGTCGAGGGACCAGGAATCACTGAGGAGCGTCTGGAAACGGCGTTGCAAGAGGCTGCAGTACACATTCATCGTGAGGTAACTAACATCCTCATCATGGACGGACTGCTGACGCTTATCGACGAAGGTTTCATCGACGAATCCCGAGTGCTGAAACTTGTCAACCGTGCCGGCGCCGGGCTCGACATCGTCCTGACGGGCCGGAAGGCCAGTGATACGTTGATCGAGGCAGCTGACACGGTCACAGAGATGAATGTGATCAAGTCGCCAGGCTCAGGTGACGACGCGCCGCGCCGTGGGATTCACTACTAGCGCGGCAAGATGGCAGGATGTGGGCTCGATGCGAACTCAAACACGCCCGGTGAACCAGCAGACAGGTGAACGCCGAATCCGGGTCCTCATTGCCAAACCGGGCCTTGATGGCCACGATCGAGGCGCAAAGGTGATGACCCGGGCGCTTCGTGATGCCGGCATGGAGGTCATCTACACAGGGCTGTTTCAGACGCCGCAGATGATCGCTCGGGCCGCACTCGATGAAGACGTCGATGTTGTCGGTCTGTCGATCCTCTCCGGTGCCCACAACTCGCTAGTTCCGGATGTCATCTCTGAACTTAACGCTTCCGGACTGGACGATGTGCTAGTGGTTGTTGGCGGCACCATACCGATGAGCGATGTCGACAAGCTCTATCAGGTCGGTGTCTCCGCTGTATTCGGTCCCGGTACGCCTCTTGAACGAGCTATCTCCTACATTCGCGACCATGCTCCCGGTCGGGACGACACGCTGTGAACGGCTTGCTCGATAGATTTCTCGACGGTGATCGGCAGGCGCTAGCCCGTCTGCTTTCCCATGTCGAAAACGAGACTACGCTTGCCGATGAAGCGATGCAGGCGCTGGCCGATCGCACCGGCAGCGCTCACGTAATCGGGCTCACCGGGCCACCTGGCGCCGGCAAGAGTACCCTGGCCAATGAATTCGTCAGGCAAACTCGGAACTCCGGCAAGACAATCGCCGTACTTGCCATCGATCCGACGAGTCCGATCTCCGGAGGCGCCACGCTCGGTGATCGCATCCGAATGCTCGACATGCAGGACGATGATGGCGTCTTCCTCCGCAGCATGGCTTCCCGAGAGCAGACGGGCGGCTTGAGCCTCGCCGCATTTGGCGCAACCATGATCCTCGATGCGTTCGGGTTCGACATCGTGCTCATCGAGACGGTCGGCGCCGGGCAGGATGAGGTCGATATCGCCCGACTCGCCGATACCGTAATGCTGGTTCAGACACCGGGGATGGGTGATTCGATCCAGGCTGTCAAGGCAGGTATTCTGGAGATTGCTGACGTTCTGGTCGTCAACAAGGCTGATCAACCAGGTGCCGACGAGACGGTACGCACCCTTCGTGAGCACGTCCGCCAGAGCACAACGTCTGGATGGCGTGTGCCGGTGCTAGCGGTGATTTCCAGCACGGGCCAGGGTATTGCCGAGTTGATAAGTACGCTGGAGCAGCACCAGCGAATGACCAGCCAGCAGGTTGCATTCGAGGAGACACGTCGAAGGCAACGACTCCACTACCACGCGAGAATGCTGGCAATCCGGGAACTGGCTCGACACATAGAACGAAATCAGGCTGGCAATCCGGGTTGGTCGGACCCGCATCAACTCGCTGAGGACATGCTCAACGCGTTTGTCCAGGATCGAACCGGAAACAAACCGACGTCATCAGCAAAGGATCACCGAGCCGATTGACGAGCAATTCTTGCAGCAGCGATCCCTGCCCCGACGGTGTTGTCGATATTCACCACGGTCAAACCCGGAGCACACGTCTGCAACATCGCCATCAGGGCGGCCTCACCGTTTCCCCCGAAACCATAGCCAACTGAGGTCGGCAGTCCGATGACCGGTATGGGGGAAAGCCCCGAAACAACCGACGGCAGCGCTCCATCCATACCCGCGA
>SLFF01000145.1 GCA_007124395.1 Thermomicrobiaceae bacterium
ATTGCGAATATCGGCACGAGCGCTACCCCGGTGCCTCGGGAGATCGGGTAGGTAATCGAGAGCGCGCCGTAACGATACGCCTGAGACAGAAACGAGATATAGAGGATGTGCAGCACGCCGGTTGCGATAACGAATGGCCAGGCGCTGGTGGGGAGGCCGTTCTGAAGCAGTGCCCAGAGAAATACCGGGAGAAAGATGATGAGTGAGGCAGTGTTGACGAGCCAGAGGAACGCCAGCGGATGAGAGCTGCGCTTTGCCAGCATGTTCCAGGTTGCGTGCATCAGTGCCGAGCCGAGCACCATCAGCGTAGCCAGTGCAGTCATAGGCAACATCTTAGCATGCTCATAACAGATGTTAATTCCCGCGGAGCCGATTATTCTGGCAAGCTGTCGTCTCTGGTAGCATCTGCAGACGATGTGTGTGCAACCCCGGTCAGGGAGGTCCAGTGGTACGGGTAAGCGAACTGAAGCAGGAGATCAACGAGGCCCACGAGCGCTTCTTCGCTGCGCTGGAGGGCTTCGAGACCACCGATCTGGAGATGAAACCGATCAGCGGGGTGTGGTCTGCCCGGGATATGGCCGGGCATATGGCGGACTGGCACCATGAGATTGTCGATTCGGTGGAGCGTATTCGCGCCAACCAGCCGCCAGCCCGACCGATCCGGGACGTCGACGCCTGGAACCATGATCAGGCGGCCGTGCGGGGTATTCAGCCCTGGCCGGAAGCGGCCGAAGATCTCCGAAGTGCCTGGGCTCGCGTGATCGAGTGTCTCGATCAGATTCAGGATGACGAGCTGGAACGCAAAGGGCCGTATCCAACCGGTACCGTGGAGCCGCTCCGCTCGTTCTTCCGGCGGTTGATTGCCCGACACGTGGCCAACCATGCCAGCGAGGCCGAACGGTGGCGGATGCGTATGCTGGGGATTCGTGATCGAGGGGAACAGCCATAATGCTGCACTGGGAGCATGATTTCGACGCCGCGTGCCAGCGCTCGCTCGATGAACGCAAGCCGCTTTTCATCGATGTGATGAAGGATCCCTGACGCGGGTGCGAAGAGCTGGATACCGTGACGTATCCCGATCCCGAAGTACACCGTCAGCTTTCCGAGCGATTCGTACTGCTGAAGCTCGATCTCTTCAAGAGTCCACGTTCAATGGTTCGCCCACTCAACGTGATCTGGACGCCAACCCTGCTGTTCGCTGATCGCCGGGGCACGGTTCACTACCGGAGTGTGAACTTCCTGCCACCGCGTGAGTTTCTGACGATTCTGGATCTCGGTGAGGCACACGTCGATCTGCGCTGGACCCGGATGGACTCAGCGATTCAGCGTCTGGAAGCCGCCTTCGAACGTGATCCCGCGGGCAAGCTGGCCGATGAAGTGCTCTACTGGCTGGCGATTGCCACGTATCTCAAGACCCACTCCAATGATGAGATGTACCCGATCTGGTACAAGCTCCAGGAGTTATTTCCGGATTCGATCTGGGCTACGCGGATTCCGCCACGGGTCTGGTAGCCGTAGACACGCTATTCAGACTCGACCACGCCGGTGCGGTTGAGTTTCTCGTCCAGAATGTCAGCGGCTTCCTTCGCGGCATCCGGATACGGCATGAGAATCAGATCGGCACCTTCATCCCGTAGCCGTTCAGCGATGCTGTCGCGATCGGCCGTCACCGCGACATTGCACGGGTAGCCGTGGTGTTCCAGTCCATGCAGCAGGGCCCGGCTGACCTGCTCGTCCCGCATTGTGGAGATGATCCATTTTGCGCCGGTCGGCAGTGACCCGGGGAATTCCGGGTCTTCGGCATCGCCGTACTGTGCGTGCAGGCCGAGTCTATGCCAGAGCTGAACCATCTGCGGATCGAAATCAACGCCGAGCACGCTGTAGCCACGCTTCTTCAGTTCTGGAACCAGGTTGCCACCGTAGCGGCCAAGACCGTAGACGATGATGTCCGGTTGGTAGCTGTCATCGTCACCGAGGGTCTTTTCGATGTCGTGTTCCCGCTCGAAGATCGAGAGATACTTGCCGATACGTTCGTAGATCTGGTGTGAGTACAGAATCAGATAGGTGGATGTGCCAATGGTAATCAGTCCGACCAGCGTGATCAGACCGAGCGTGTCTTCATCGATATGGCCGACAGCAAGGCCCATTGCGGCCAGGATTAGGGAGAACTCGCTGATCTGGGCAACGGTTAATCCAGAGAGGAACCCGGTTCGCTTGCGATAGCCCATGATACCGGTGATGGTCATGACGATGATCGGATTGCCGATAAGGACGAACGCCGAGAAGACCAGAGCCGGGACTATCTGATCACTGAGTCGGGACAGATCGAGATCGGCTCCGAGGGACAGGAAGAAGAACAACAGCAGGAAGTCTCGCAAGCTGACGAGACGGGTGCCGATCGCCTCCCGGAACGGGGTCGAGGCGAGGGAGACACCAGCGATGAACGCCCCCACCTCTTTACTCAGCCCGAGCATGTCGCCGGATGCGGCCAGAATCAGTGCCCAGCCGATCGCTCCGAGGACCAGCAGTTCCTGCGAGCGGGCGAAGATCCGGAAGATCGGCCCAATAGCGTAGCGGGTGAGCAGCACGATACTGCCGACAAACAACGTGCCGTAGACGAGCACCAGTCCGACTTCTCGTAGCAGGGAGGTGTCCCCGCCATCTCCAGCACCGAATGCGGTCAGTCCGATCATCACCAGCACCACAACGATGTCCTGGACGATAAGCAGCCCGATGGCGATTCGGCCATGCAGGGAATCGATCTCTCGTTTGTCCGAGAGGAGTTTGACAATGATGATTGTGCTGGAGAACGTCAGGGCAACGGCGACGTAGAGCGCGTGTAGCAGGCTAATGCCGAGCAGCAGTGCGATACCAAAGCCGATGATCGAGGTGAAAAGAACCTGGCCGATGCCAGTATAGAGCGCCACCGGGCCGGATTGCCGGATCAATCCGATATCCAGCTTGAGGCCAACCACGAAGAGCAAGAGCGCGATACCGATATTGGCCAGTAGCTCGAACGCTTCCTGGTCCTGGATGATGCTCAGCCAGGCTGGTCCGGCGATAATGCCGACCGCAATGAACGAGATGATCAGCGGTTGCCGGAGCAGTGTCGCGATGGCACCCACGATAATGGCGATGACGAGAAGTGCAGCAAGTTCGTAGAATGCATTATCGAACTGCAACAGGTCAGCCATCGGTGCCCACTTCCTCTGGGTTCAGTCAGTTAGCTTTCGTCGTCGAGACCTGCGACCAGTTCGCGAGCGATCTCCATTGCGCGGTCTTTATCGTCGTGCCGGAGTTCGCCGTCAATAACCATCTCTCGGAGCTGATCCTTGACCGTGGCGATCCAGCGGCCGGGTTTTCGATCGAACGCTGCCATCAGGTCGTTGCCATCGATCGGGCTCTGTAGCTGATCCAGCTCGGCCTCTTCCCGAACCCGCGCGATTTGCGCTCGCAGACCCTGATTTCGACGGGATGCGTCCCGCTGACGGTGCTCCCGGGCTGAGGTGACGTCGGCCGCGGCCAGATCGAGTAGATCGTCCAGTTCATCACCCACTTCGACCATCAGCCGGCGAACGGCGCTATCGGTCCAGCTGTCGTCGTACCCTGCCGGGCGCAGGTGGAGATCGACGAGTCGGCTGACCCGCTTTGTCAGATTGCGCTCCTGCGTCAGACGGCGAAGTGTCCGCCGGGCCATGTCGGCGCCGACGCGCTCGTGACCGAAGAAGTGGACCTCTCCGTCCGAATCCATCGAACGGGTGCGCGGTTTGCCGGCATCGTGCAGCAGTGCTGCCCAGCGGACGGCCAGTCGGGGTGGCGTTTTGTCCAGCACCTGCATCGTGTGATCCCAGATATCCTTGTGGCGCCCCTGGATCTCATCATGAGCGATATCCATCAGCTCCGGAATCGTGAACTGCAACACGCCGGTATCCCGTATCAGTTGCATTCCATTGGACGGGGCGGTGCCGACCAGCAACCGGTTCAGCTCGGCCGCAATACGCTCGGTGCTGATGTCTGGCAACCGATAGGCGAGCTGAGCCATCGCACTGCGGGTTTCCGGTTCGACATCGAACCCGAGCTGCGACGCAAATCTGGCGGCCCGGAGAATACGCAGCGGATCTTCGGCAAACCGGGAAGGTGCGTCGCCAACGGCTTCGATGCGCCGGCCTTCGAGATGCCGGCGACCATCGAACGGATCGATCAATGCGCCGGTGATCGCATCCACCGCGATTGCGTTGATCGTGAAATCACGACGGGAGAGATCGCCGTCGATCGAATCGCCGAACTCGACAACCGGCCTTCGGTCACTGGTCGGGTAGGTTTCTGACCGGAATGTGGTGATCTCCACGACCTGATCGCCGAAGACCAGCCCGACGGTGCCGAAGCGCTCTCCGACGGTATAGGTGCTGGTGGCACCCGCAGCCTCGCCGATTTCCAGCGTCTCTTTCGGCCGGGCATCGGTGGTGAAATCGAGATCCGCGGCGATATTACCGAGCAGGAGATCCCGAACCGAGCCACCAACGAGGAACAGCTGCCGATCATGACTGGCAAATGCCTGCGCCAGTGTGCTGGTGACGGTCTGCATTGGCGCCGGCAAGTTCCGGAGCGCGAGCGTGGTCAGGTCTTCCTGCATGCGAATGTCAGCGTTCCTCTCATTGCGGGGAATCGGCCCCATCCGATTCTAGCCCAGCGGATGAAGAATGTCAGAA
>SLFF01000477.1 GCA_007124395.1 Thermomicrobiaceae bacterium
ACGTTGTTGCCGGCGATTCTGGTGATCACCGGACGACGAATATTCTGGCCGTTCGTGCCGCAGTTTGGCGAGACAGTGGCACAGTCAGGACTCAGTATCTGGGATCGCATCGGAACCTGGGTTGCCGGGAAGCCACGTCCGATCTGGATCGGTGCCAGCATTGCCCTGCTCATCATGGTCGGCGGAATGCTCGCTCTGGGAGACGATCTAACGCAGGAAGAGTCATTCCGGGGTGACCCTGAATCTCTGCAAGGACAGGAGATTATCGGCCAGAACTTCAGTGCTGGCTCGAGCGCACCCACGATCATCGTTGCCAACGCCCAGGCATTCGATGACGTTCAGGAAACCGCTGCAGCGACTGAAGGGGTCGACCAGGTCTTCCCTCAGGGTGAGGCAGGGGAACTCGTCTCGTTCGGAGTGGTCCTCGACAGCCGACCCGAGAGCGACGAGGCGTTCGCCACGATCGAGCGGCTCCGCGACAATCTGGGCGAGCTATCGGGAGCCAACGCACTTGTCGGCGGGCCAGATGCCACCCAGCTGGACACTGCGAATGCCAACGCTAGGGACCGGTTGGTCGTCACTCCGACGGTGCTGGCGGTCGTGTTCGTCATTCTGGTGATTCTGCTTCGAGGCGTTGTCGCACCGGTGCTGATGGTCGGCACTACGATTCTCTCGTTCCATGCGGCGCTTGGCGTTGTGGCGCTCTTCTTCACGCAGGTGCTGGGATACAGCGGAATCTCAGACTACGTGATCTTGCTAGCGTTCGTCTTCCTGATCACGCTCGGAATCGACTACAACATCTTCCTGATGAGCCGGGTTCGTGAGGAGACGGCCAGACACGACACGAAAACGGCGACCAGACGCGGACTGACGGCGACCGGTGGAGTGATCACCTCGGCCGGTGTGGTCCTCGGAGCGACGTTCCTGGTAGTCGGAGTTTTGCCACTGGTCGAGCTGTTGCAGCTTGGGATCATCGTCGCTTTCGGTGTGATTCTGGAAACGACGATTGTTCGCTCGATCGTCCTGCCGGCGATGGTCATGGATCTGGGAGACCGGGTCTGGTGGCCAGGCAAGCCTTTGCGAGAAAGTGGGGAGACCGCTACGACTGGCGACTAGCGAACAGCGCAATCTCATCCAACGAAGGTCCGGGAGACCAGATGGTCTCCCGGAATGATCAGCTTTCAGGATTGTGGGGATGGTCTCAGGCCCGGATCTTCGGGATCACTTCCTCGGCGAGTCGAGTGGCGATCTTCTCCGGATACGGTGGCAGCAGGTTCAGGATGAAATGCGTGCAACCGGCATCCACGAATGACTGGACTTTGTCGACCGTTGCCTGCAGGTCGTCGTAGTCGATCATCGTCTGAATGGAGCATTCGATCTCGGACGGATCCCGACCAACGTCAGCACAGTGCTGCTTGAGCACAGAGTACTTGTGGTTGAAGACATCCAGATCGCGTCCGTTGAAGTTCCAGATATCGGCGTACTTTGCTACGACGCGCAGGGTGATCTTCTCGCCGCCACCCCCGATGACGAATGGGGGATAGGGCTTCTGGACCGGTTTTGGTTCGTTCCGGGCTTCTTTGAGCTGATAGTGCATGCCGTCGAAATCGGTCACCGGCTGCGTGAATAGTCGTTTCCATATCTCGCAGGCCTCTTCGAACCGGCGGAGCCGCTTGCCGGGCGGATCGAGTGGTATGCCCATGCTCTCGTGCTCGTACTCGTTCCAGCCGGCGCCAACACCGAAATCGAGTCGGCCGTTCGAGATCACATCCACGGTTGTGGCAATCTTGGCGAGTACCGCGGGATGACGATAGGTGTTACCGGTGACCATGAGCCCGAGTCGTATACGACTGGTTTCCGCAGCCATAGCACCAAGTAATGTCCAGCCATCAAGGCATGGCCCGTCGATATCGCCGACGATCGGGGCAAAGTGATCGAAAATTCAGGCGTGCTCGAGCACCTCGATCTGGTCGGCTTCTTTCCAGACGCGGAGCATGTCCGTGTATTCAGCATGGTGCTGGGCGGTCTTTATCCCAAAGCGGAGATGAGCCATTGGACGTCCTTTCGTGCGGATGGGCGATCCGCAGCAATTGACAACTACGCTGTTGCACAGAAGAGCACTTTAGCATACCGACGAAGGTGCGTCGCGGCATCGCAATCACACATGGACTGGCGACTGCCTGTTCACCGCATACAGGTCATGCCGGAACAATTGAGGGGTTTGGAACAGAATGAGCCAGGGACGATGGCCAGATGGCTACCAGTGCGCGATATCGATAACGATGGACAACATGGGAGAGGCTGCCGAGCTCTATCGGGGCACCTGGCCTTCGGATCGAACTGTTGGCCTTCATCCAGCAGTAACCCAGTATCTTCCCGAGATGATGCTCATCCTCGATGAGTATGCGGTCTCGGCTACGTACTTCGTGGAGGGCTGGAGTACAGGTCATTACCCAGGGGTACTTGGCTCACTTCGCCGCACCGGGCACGAAGTTGCCTTCCACGGCTGGCAGCATGAGCCGTGGTCACAACTTTCTCCCGATGACGAGCGTGAACTGTTCGATCGCAGCCTCAATGGGTTCGCCAAGCTGGGGCTCACAGTTCGAGGATTTCGCCCGCCAGGTGGTGTGCTCACCGATCTGAGTCCGCAGTTGCTATCGGAGAACGGATTCACCTATTGTTCTCCGGCTGCGGCCGACGCTGCGATTCGCGATGGCATCGTATACCTGCCATTTTCCTGGACGAGGATCGATGCGTACTACTATTCAGATGCCTTCGCTGGGTTGCGATCGGTCAAGGGTGATTCGGAGAATCCGATTGCCCCGGCTGTTTTCCAGGACCGACTCGATTCGTTGATCGATGAGCGTCTGGCGTCGGGCGGATATACCGCGCTCCTGTTTCATCCGTTTCTCACCTCGACCGAAGACCGACTCGACGTGATGCGCCATACTGTGCGCCGACTGAACAACGACAGTCGAATCTGGTGCGCACCGTGTCGCGAGATTGCCCAGTGGGTGCTCGAACATCCAGAAGAGTTCCCGCCGGACCCGGCGTTCGATACGACGACCTGGTCTCGCTGACACGGTGAAGAACCCGGGAGTGCATCGCTAACTGGTGACGATCCGGTAGATGCCTCCCCCTTCTTCAAAATCGAGAACGTAGAGTTCGCCGTTGTGATCTGTCCCGAAGGCGTTGACCATCATATCTGCCTGGTAGAGGATCTCTTTCGTCCATTCCCCGTCATCGAAGACCAGACCCCAGATATTGGCACTGCACCAGTCACTGAACAGGTATATGCCGGTAAGTTCGGGCGATAGCTCGCCATGGTAGGTATATCCCCCGATCACGGCACATCCCTGCTCGGGGTTATCGTAAGTGGCGACCGGCATCACGAGCCCCTCTCTGTCGCACTCCTCGGCTTCCCAGCAGGTGTCACCTTCCATGATCGGCCAGCCATAGTTCTCGCCGCCGGGGCTATCTGCCCGCTGCAAGTTGACTTCTTCGACGGCCCATTGACCGACATCCACCATGTACATATCGCCGGTCTGGGCGTCAAACGAGAAACGCCATGGATTGCGGAGCCCGTAGGCCCAGACTTCGTCACGTCCTTCGTCCGTACCGACGAACGGGTTGTCCTCCGGGATTCCATAGGGGTCCTCGGCATCGACATCGATTCGCAAGATCGAGCCGAGCAACGTGTTCGGGTTCTGCGAGTGTTCATGCGGATCACCGGGATCCTCGCCGTCTCCCAGTCCGATGTACAGATAGCCATCGGGTCCGAACTTGATATTGCCCCCATTGTGGCTGTAGTGGGGCTGTTCGACTTCCAGGATAACCGTCTCGCTCTCGGGTACCGCAAACTGGCCATCGTCGGAGACTTCGAATCGAGAGATGAACGAATCCTCTTCGCCGTCACTGATGTAGTAGACGTAGAAGTACCCGTTTTCGGCGAAATCCGGGTGAAGCGCCATGCTGAGCATGCCCTGTTCGACCATGTGATGTTCGACCCGCTCCCGGTGGTCCAGGAACAGCTCTTCGCGTGGTTCGCCGTTCTCGATTACGTGGATGGTACCGATGCGAGATACGACAAACAGCCGGTCTGTTCCGTCAGTAGCTGGCACCATGTCGGTTGGTGAGATGAATCCCTCAGCGAAGAGTTCAAGTTCGACGTTGAGATCTTGCAGTCGTTCCGATCCAGTCGCGGCCGGTTCTTCTGGAGTCGGTTCGGGGGTGGGTTCGGTCGCTGGGTCGGCTTCGGTCGGTTCAGCGACTTCGGTGGGCTGGTCGGTATCATCGCTAACTTCGGCGTCGCTAGTTGGCGAATCGCTCTCGATGTTGCAGGCCGCCAGAGTCAGGCTGGCAATCACCGCAATTGCCAGCAGAACGAGATAAGATCGCGCACGAAAACCGGAGAGCATACATTCTCCCAATGATGAACTGAGTTACCAATTTGCCTGCCTGTGCCGCTCCCGACAGGTGGGGACTCCAGACGCAGCTTCTGACAAGGGAACATGATAGACAGCGGGTTCGGCAACATCAAGTGGCAGAAAATGGGTGGACGTTGCGGACAGAACTGGGGTACACTCTTGAACGTTAGCGGGGCAATGCTCCGTGATGTTTTCTGTCGATGCCGATGTAGCTCAGCAGGCAGAGCAGCTGTTTCGTAAACAGCAGGTCGCCGGTTCGAGTCCGGCCATCGGCTCCAC
>SLFF01000399.1 GCA_007124395.1 Thermomicrobiaceae bacterium
GGGCCGAGGAAGCCGTGGACCTCTCCGGGATTGACTGTGAGATTGAAGAAATCGAGGGCTCTAACCGGCCCGTAGGTCTTCACGACGTCCTTCATTGAAATTACCGGGTTCATGGTTGCCATCACTCCTGTCGTTAGTGGCTCGAACCGACGGGATCAGGGTCCGGAATCTCTGGTCGCTCACCAGTATCCCGCCCGGGGCGTGTCATCACTCGCTTAATCGTGATGGCCAAACGGTTTAGGAGTCCTGAAGGATCGAACGGTAACGTTACAAATTCATAGAATTGCGATTGCCAGGCGGAGACGTTGTGTGCAGGGACAGTTCTGCTGCTATGGCAGAGAGTGTCCCGCTCCGGTGCGGGATACCGGACATTGGCAATCATTCAGGAGGTATTCGTGAAGATTCTGCGCTACAGAGTCGATGGTGCGTCTCATTTCGGCATTAGGGCGGCACTACTGGTTGTTGGTCCATGTGACAACGGTGGGACGGGCGAAACGACGCAGTCCACTGCCCGATCCAGGGGACGGCGCCCCTGTCGTCTCGATTGCCCTGGGACCGGGAACCTGGAGAATACCCTCACCCCGCCCCACCCACTGTCATCCCGACCTTCCCCGACTGTCACCCCGACGAAGGAGGGGGCTTCCGCCTTTTTTGGCGCGCATGCCCGACGACGAGCCCTTCAACAGGGAAGATCCCTCCTGCGTCGGGATGACAACAAAGAATCGTCGGAATGACCACCATATTTGACATAGGAGCGTCATGATGCGCGACTCGGTCTCAGGCGGGTTGCGAGGACGCCGTGATCCCGTATTGTGCAACAAGCACCTATGTCGCTCGTCAGGTAAGTAGAGGAATGAAACGCATTCCGTGGTGATGTTAGCGAGCTGTGCGCAGGTTTCAGCTATCGAGGAGTGACCCATCAATCCCTTGACGGCGCGTAAACTCCTGACCGCCGCCGTGTTCATTGGTGCGATGCTCGGGACAATGGTCGTCTACGGAGTAAGCCGGGACTTCTCATTCTTTCTCGATGATGCGTTCGATCTCACCCGGGTCGAGGCCAGCTCTTCGTGGGAGATCCTCACTCGTCCCTTTCCCGACTACGGGTACTATCGGCCAGTTACCTTCATCATCTTCAACGAATCGTTCGAGCTGTTTGGCGAGCACAACACCCGGGCGCTTCGATCGCTCCTCCTGCTGATTCACGCGTTCTCGGCCGGGTTGCTCTATCTGCTCGTTCGCCGTCTGACTGGCAGTGAGTGGGCGATTGCCGCCAGCGCGCTCTTCCTCGTCTTTCCGTTCAGTTACCAGACCCTGAACATTATTGGTGCAATGGGGCATGTTCTGGTGACGTTCTTCCTGCTGGCTGCCTTGCTGCTCTGGGTCGAGGGTCGCTATCGGGCACGGCTGTGGTTGCAGATCGGTGCGGTATTGTGTGCCGTTCTGGCAGGGTGGTCGATGGAGTACGGGGTGATCGCAATTCCGCTGGTTGGCGCCCTCGAAGTCTATCTACGCCGCCGGATGGACGTTCCAGATCGAGGCGGACTCCAGCCACTTGCTCTGCTTGCGTTACTGGGCATCGCCCAGGCCATTTATATCGCGATCTGGTTGAATGTCGATTGCGCCGAATCGCCAACGCCTGCATTCGACGATGTGCTTCGAAATGCTGCCCTGTGGCTTCAGGCAATGAGCTACCCGGGAACTCGATTTCTGAACCTGTTGCATTCTGGCCCGGAACCACTCTCATATCTCGTGGTCGCCGTTCTCAGCGGCGCGTTGATACTCGGCGCACTGTTAGTTCATGCCTGGCTCGATCAGATCCGACTTGCACTCGCATTGCTGGCAATTGCGATACTCTGCTTTCTGCCATCAATGCTCATGCTGACACACGATTATGTGGTGGACAGCCCTCGTCTTCTCTATGTAGCCGCCCCGGCGATCGTTACCTTCTGGGCGATGCTGGGCCGTGCGCTGTTTGCGGATCGCCTCCTGACCATCGGCTGGCAGGGGGTGTGTGTGATGTTTGTCGTGGTGACGTTGATCCACAGCGTCTCGATGATCGAGCGACGTATCGAGATGTTCCGGACGTCCGAATCCGTGGTTGCCGGCATCGTGGAAATCGGCGATGAGCACCACGGCTCACCGATCCTGATCCTGAACGCGCCGAGTTGGTTTTCGTTTCACTCACTGACAGATCAGGAGTATCCACTGGGCCATCTGGGAGTTCAGGCTATCCCGCAATATGTCGGATTCGATGGTCTGTACTACGCAGCAACCGGTGACGCGGTGCACATCGAGTCAGCCTCACTGTCTCCGGACGTATCCGGGTGGGACTTCGCCTTTGGGCCGCACGGGGCTCCGGTCGACCACAACCACATTGACGAACGCCTGCGGAACGGCTATCGAATTGCGTCGATCACGATCGAGGACGACTCGGCTGCGGTGCATCAGCCAGGAACTATCCAGCCGAATAGTGCGGCCTCGCGAGAGCCGACGGCGATGCTCGAGGAACACATCGCACTACAGAACCTCTACTGGCAACACGACGGAGCGACGCTGACCGTGCACACCGGCTGGCATACGGTGCAGCGGCTGGAGGGTGACTATGCCATCCAGATCGACGGATTGGACGCATCCGGCAACGTGGGTCTGACGCATCGAGACTATGCCCTTGGTGGCATGTCTCCGCCGAGACTCTGGCAATCCGGTGATCTGATCACCGATGATGTGCGCCTGCATAATGAATCAGTCGCTGACATCGAAGAGGTCCGGTTATCGCTGGTCCATACGGGAGATGACTCACGTCTGGAGATTCGTGACTCGCGGGGACAGATGGTCGATGAGCATCACCTGATCGTTCCGCAGGGTGCAGAGTGAGGTAGCAAGGACTGGTACCCGGCAAGCTAATATCCTAACGGACGACCGCAATCGACTTCTCCTCGCAGAGTTGTCTGTATGGTCACTTCTGCTACTATGGCAGAGTGTGTCCCGCTCCGGTGCGGGATACCGGGAATTGGCAATCATTCAGGAGGTATTCGTGAAGATTCTGCGCTACAAAGTCGATGGTGCGTCCCATTTCGGCATTCTGGAAGGCGATACTGTCTTCGCAGCCACAGGTGATGTGTTCAGCGGGCTCAGTAAGGGCGACCAGGTTGGCAAGCTGAGCGATGTGAAGCTCGACACCCCGATCCAGCCCGGCAAGGTTGTGGCGATCGGCCTCAACTACGCCAAGCACGTGACCGAGAACGATCCGACTCGTGAGCAGCCGACCGAGCCGGTGGTCTTCATGAAGCCGATCTCGTCACTGATCGCTCACGGTGAGAACATCGAACTGCCGGATGACGACAACATCCACTACGAAGCCGAGCTCTGCATCGTGATCGGCAAGAAGGCAAAGCAGGTCAAGCAGGGCGATTGGGCGGATTACATCCTTGGCTACACCTGTGGCAACGATGTCAGCCACCGGACCTTCCAGGCCAAAGATGGTCAGTGGGTGCGAGCCAAGGGCTTCGATACCTTCTGCCCGCTTGGACCAGTGATCGAGACCGAGATGGATCCGAACAACGCCGCGGTCGTCTCCCGTCTCAACGGTGACACCCGTCAGAACAGCAACACCAACGATCTCATTTTCGGCATTCCGTTCCTGATGGAGTTCATCACCAACGTGATGACCCTTGAGCCGGGCGATGTGATCATGACCGGCACGCCAGAAGGTGTCGGCGCAATCAAGCCAGGCGACACCATCGAGGTGGAAGTCGGCGGCGTTGGCGTTCTCTCCAACCCGGTCGTCGCCCGCGGATAAGTATCCATATCGCTCTCCCCTCTCCCAGCATTGGGGAGAGAGCCTGTCCCGAGCGGAGCCGAGGGAGGCCGGGGGTGAGGGCAGATTATTTTCGTCATGAAGAATCCCGATGATCTCAACGCCCTGGCTGAACTCTTCACCCTGGCGGGTAATCTCAAGAAATTGAAGCGACAGGGCTGGATCGACCGCGGTGTCGACCAGCCCGAGTCCGTTGCCGACCACTCCTGGCGGCTGGCGTTGATGACGCTCCTGGTTGCCTCCGAAGATCCGGAGATCGACGCCGGACGGGCCGTCAGGTTAGCGCTGGTACATGACCTGCCGGAATCGCTCACCGGCGACATCACCCCGTTTGATGACCAGCTCCGCGAGCCTGAAGCCGATCGCACTTCCCTCTTTCACGATCTCCCTGAATACAGCGACGCTGCAGATCAGTCCAAGACCGAAGCGGAACGACGGGCAATCCATCAACTGACGGCTGATCTCCCGGCCGATCTAGCAGCGATGCTGATCGAATCCTGGGAAGAGTACGAAGCTGGAGAGACCGCTGAGGCCAGGCTCGTCCGCCAGCTCGACAAGCTCGAAACCTGGTTGCAGGCGCTCGAATATCGGCAGATTCAGCCGGACCTCATCATCGAGTCATTTCGCAAGGGGACAGAACGAGATCTCACCGATCCGGATCTGATCGCCCTTCGCCGAGCCATCGATGCGCTGTTCCGCGCTGACCCCTGATTTTCCTTACTGACAATCGCACCCCATGGTGCCCGCAATCGGGGTATCAGACGTATCATGGGACGTGTGATGCCGGGCTAGTGGCATCATAGAATTCCTGAAAATCGACTCGATGAGAGCAATCAACGTCCATGGATGGTGAGAACCGACCA
>SLFF01000069.1 GCA_007124395.1 Thermomicrobiaceae bacterium
TCCGCGTTGGAGCGTCAGGTGGCGTTCCCGGGTGGTGGACGGCGCCTGGTGTCGGCGCCAGGTACTCATGGTGAGGGAGAAACGATGGTGGAACCGTTACTTGAGGTGAAGAACCTCAAAACCCAATTCTTCACACAAGACGGCGTCGTGAGGGCCGTCGATGATGTCTCATTCTATATCAATCCTGGCGAGACACTCGGTATCGTGGGAGAGAGTGGTTGCGGCAAGAGCATTACGGCGATGTCGCTTATGCGCCTCATTCCGAACCCGCCGGGCAAGATTGTCGGCGGAGAGGTGATTTTCCAGGGTGAAGACATCCTCAAGATGAGCGATGAAGAAGTCCGGACGATTCGCGGTAACAAGATCGCGATGATTTTCCAGGACCCGATGACGTCGCTCAACCCGGTGTTGACGATCAACCGGCAGATCAGCGAATCGCTGGAACTGCACATGGGTATGGGCCGGGCAGCATCACGGCGACGAGCCGTCGAACTGCTCGAGATGGTTGGTATTCCAAACGCCGATGAGCGGGTTGATCAGTACCCACATCAGTTCTCGGGTGGTATGCGCCAGCGCGTTATGATCGCTATGGCGCTTTCCTGCAATCCGGCGATGCTGATCGCAGACGAGCCGACCACTGCACTCGACGTGACGATTCAGGCGCAGATTCTGGACATTATTCAGACAATCATGCAGGAGCAGAACTCGGCGCTCATGCTGATTACTCACGACCTCGGTGTTGTGGCTGGCATGACAGACCGCGTCAACGTGATGTATGCCGGACACGTCGTCGAAACCGGAACGACCGAGGAATTGTTCGCCAATCCCCGGCATCCATACACTGTCGGTTTGCTGAACTCGATTCCACGTCTGGATATGGCCGAGAAAGAGAAACTTGATCCGATTCGCGGTCTTCCGCCGGATCTCATCGACCTTCCGGACATGTGCCCGTTCCTGCCGCGCTGCGACTGGGCCAAGGAAAAGTGTGAACAGCAGAATCCGCCGTTGCACGAAGTCCATCCGGCTCACTACTCCGCTTGCTGGTACTGGGAAGAAGTCAGTATGGAAGGGCCGAAGGGCTAAGCCATGGCAACTGAAACAACGACGCAGGCAGACATTCGACATAGCGACGGCCGAAAGAAGTTGCTCGAGGTAAAAGACCTTACGATGCACTTCCCGCTGACGCAGGGAATCATTTTCCAGCGCCAGGTCGGAGCTGTGAAAGCGGTCGACGGGGTTTCCTTCGAGGTCTATGAAGGCGAGACGCTCGGTCTCGTGGGGGAATCAGGTTGTGGCAAGAGCACAACTGGTCGCGCCATTCTCCAGCTGTACAAGCCGACCTCGGGCGAGGTCATCTTCGATGGCCAGGATCTGACGGAACTCGACGGTGGTGCAATGCGACGAATGCGGCGCCACCTGCAGATGATCTTCCAGGATCCCTACGCTTCGCTGAACCCGCGTATGACGGTTGGCAGCATCATTAGCGAGCCGATGCAGATTCATAACCTGGTTCCGAAGGCGCAGCGAAACCAGCGCGTTCAGGAACTGCTGGAGACAGTAGGTCTGAACCCGTACTTCGCGAACCGCTATCCGCACGAGTTCTCGGGTGGACAGCGACAGCGTATCGGTGTTGCCCGCGCCCTGGCGGCGAACCCGCAGTTCATCGTGGCTGATGAGCCTGTCTCGGCACTCGACGTGTCGATTCAGGCACAGATCATCAACCTGCTCGAAGAGCTGCAGGACGAATTCAACCTCACGTATCTGTTTATTGCGCATGACTTGAGTGTTGTCCGCCATATCTCGGACCGCGTGGCGGTGATGTACCTCGGCAAGATCGCCGAACTGGCAGATCGCAACGCACTGTATGACGATCCGCTTCACCCGTACACGAAGGCGCTGATGTCGGCCGTGCCGATTCCGGATCCGGTCATTGAGAAGAAGCGTGAGCGCATTATTCTCTCCGGTGACGTGCCAAGTCCGATCAATCCGCCATCCGGCTGTGTGTTCCACACACGGTGTCCATATGTGATGGATGTCTGCCGGAAGGTAGCCCCGCAGTTCGTTGATCAGGGCGGCGGTCACTACGTGGCCTGTCACCTGTATCCGAACTCCGGCGCCTAGCGCGCTGACGGTCTGACGGGTTGTGTTTGGTTTTGGATCACCTGACCCGATAGCGCTTGTCGCGATCCTGTTAGCGTTTGCCGTCGGGATTACGATTCACGAATTCTGTCACGCATGGTCTGCCCTGTTGCTCGGCGATGATACCGCCGCGCGACAGGGCAGAGTCACGTTAAATCCACTGTCACATCTGGACCCGATCGGCAGTATCGGTGTGCTGGCAATTGCCGTGCTGGGCATCGGCATCGGTTGGGGCCGACCAGTGCCGGTCAACCCGGCCCGGATTCGCTGGCGACAGCGAGGTCTGGCGATTACCGCCGTTGCCGGTCCGGTATCCAATGTGGTTATCGCTTTGATATTCGTCATCCCGTTGCGGCTGATCGATACAACAGGTGTCGATCCAAATATTGTTACCATCGCCACCTATATGGTGCTGGTAAATCTGCTGCTCGCATCGTTCAACCTGATCCCGATACCGCCGCTGGACGGCCACAAGATTCTCGTCGGCCTGCTTCCCGACTTCTGGTATCCGTTTCTGGCTCCGCTGGAGCGATACGGGATCGGCATCCTGCTCGTGCTGATCATGTCCAGTTTCATCTTCGGCGGCAGTATCCTGGCCGAGATGTATTCCCCGGTTTACAACGCCCTCAGATCACTGATGCTCGGATAGATTCCCATGAAGCTCACGCGAATTCGATATCGAGCCGGACAGGCAATCCGGCACCTCATCAATCAGCCCGACCCCGCCGTCGATGCCGCGCTCCGGGAGCTCGTTCCCGAAGAACAATGGCATCTGCTAGCCCGTCTGGCTCCGGCTGATCGGGTACACCTGCTCACGGTTCACCGGGAACTCGTCCGGATGAACGAGCAGGATCCCGATCTGCTCAGAGCAGCGCTGCTGCACGACGTGGGGAAAGCCGATGAACAGGGTTCGGTTACCCTGACACATCGCATCCTCAACGTGTTGCTTCACACATTTGCCCCGTCGCTGCCTCGTCGGATCGCCCGTGAAAATGGTGGCTGGATTGCGCACGGAATGTACCTGACGTTGCAGCACCCATCACTCGGGGCAGAACTGGTACGCTTGACCGGTGCAAGCGAACGTACATGCTGGCTCATCGAGCATCACACCGATGATACGATTCGCGATGATGCTCACCTCAATGTGTTGCAGATGGTAGATGCGAGGGAATAGCCGGTGACCGCCCCACCCGTCTCGCCAACAACTGACCCCGAGATGCACGGCTACCAGCTCCGCCTGCCAAACTTCGAGGGTCCGCTGGACGTCCTCCTGCGGCTAATCGAACGCCACCAGCTCGAGATAACCGACGTCTCGCTGGTCGAAGTGACCGATCAGTTCCTGGGGTACGTTTCCGAATTACCGGAGACATCCCCCGACGTGCTGGCCGAGTTCACCGCGATCGCATCCCGACTGCTACTCCTGAAATCCCGGTCACTCCTTCCCTCAGATCCAGTAGTGGATGAGGAAGACGAGACCGACGACCTGGCCCAGCAGCTGATCGCCTACAAAGTGGTCAAGGATGCCGCACTCCTGCTGCGAGAACGACAGGAGAGCGGACTGAGTTCATACGGACGCCCTCCGGTCATTCAGGACTGGGGAGCTTCGACCGAGAAGATTCGCCCGATGCCCGTGCGGGGTCTGCTGAAAGCGCTCCAGCGGTGCGTCACGCGCAGCCTGCCCCCGGCCACGACATTCCGACCCCGCCCGGTGATCTCGCTGGCCGAGATGACCAGCCGGATCGTCGATCATCTCAGACTTCGGGGAAAGACCCGGTTCTCATCATTGCTCTCGCGAACGCCAGACCGGCACGAACAGGTCGCCGGATTCGTGGCGCTGCTCACCCTATGGAAGCAGCGAGCAGTCGAGCTCCTGCAGGAAGAACGATTCGCCGAGATCGAAATCGAGCCACTCCAGACACGCCCACAGGAGCAGATAGCCGATGACTGAACACCAGGAAACTCCAGATCAGGCGATTCCCGACGATGCTCGACCAGACGCTGAGCAACAGCAGATGCCCGAGCTGCCGGAGTCAGAACTTCCCGGCGCGCTCATCGCCATGTTGTATGCGTCCAGCGAGCCGGTCACGTTGCAGAATCTGGGGAGAACGACCGGCTATCCGGTCAGGCAGATTCGTGATGTCATCACCGGGATCGAATCAGACATGGCCCGTCTGGGGCTGATGATGCAGTGGACCGACAATGAGCACGTGCAGATCGCCACAATTCCGGCTTATGCCCCGCTGGTTCGTCGCTTGCTTGGCCTGGAACGAGCCGCCCGGCTCTCACCAGCGGCACTGGAGGTACTGGCCGTCATCGGTTACCGGCAGCCAGTAACCAGACCGGAGATCGACGCTATTCGCGGGGTTGATTCATCGGGAGTGATTCAAACGCTCGTGGCCCGGGAACTGATCGAGCCAGTCGGCCGATTACCCGGTCCCGGTAATCCGGTTCAGTTCGGCACAACCGGTGAGTTCCTGAGAATATTCGGTCTTACCAGCCTGGAAGAATTGCCGGAACTGCCCGAGGAACTGGTGGATCA
>SLFF01000427.1 GCA_007124395.1 Thermomicrobiaceae bacterium
ATGTGCGTAATTCTTCACGGAGAACGGTCACGGTCCGCGCGAGCCATCCATTCTCACCGGTGACCGCACGAATCCGATCACGAACCACATCACAACGAATATCAGGAGTTGTGACGGAATCTTCTGCGCGTCGTTGATGATCGGACCGACCTGGAACCCTTCACTGAACTGCTCAGTGCTGGCAAACCGGCCAACCAGAATCGGGAAGATGAAATAGAACGCGATAGCGTAGATGAACGCAAGACAGTTCAACAACAGCCCGGCAACTCCACCGGCGGTCTCATCGGCAAAGCTCAGCGCAGCGACGCAGAACGAAATCACGATCAGTGGCAGCATCCAGACGATCACGATCCCGACGAGCTTTAGTCCTCGAACAAGGTCGTCACCCCACTGACCCCATTCCGGGAGACCGTTGTCGTTTCCGCCCTGAATCTGCTGAACTGTTCGCACGTAGAACCCGGCGACGATCATTTGCCCGATGATCGGAATGATCAGCAGCAGGCCGCCGATAAGCACCTTCTTGATCCATTCTGGATCAGTGGTCCAGTACTTGACCGCGCGTCCAATATCCACCCTTGCCTCCTAAGCAGTGTCGATCACGTCGACTGCAGGTAAAGTCGCTAACCGTTCGCGCTACGGTACAGAGGCAGTATGACTGAGAACCACTAATTTTGCATCCCCGGGTTAGAGGGAATGGTGCTTTCTGGCCAAAATGTTTCAAAAATGTGAACTCAGGCGAGGCTTACCCCAGATCGACTGGAGTAGAAACGCTCGACCGGCTCTGCATGTCTATCCCAGGTCATCGCTGGATCGATCTGACCCTCGCGCCGGGAATCTGCAGCATCGAGCAGCTCGATAACACGTTCCACATGCGCCCACGGTTCACCGGGTCTGGCCAGCAGCCCGCCTCCGTGGCGATGCAGATACTCCCGGTTCTCGCCCACGCTGGACGCGACCACCGGTATGCCGGTGGCGAGGAGTTCAAGCAGTTTGACCGAACACTTGGAGCGGTTGATCAGTGTGTCGTCGAACGGAACAACGGAAACCCGACACTGCCGTGCGATCCAGCCGAGATCCTGCGGGTCGATCCATTCGAGCCAGATCAGTTTCTGATCAAGAGATTGCGAGGTTGCCACCTGTCTGATCGCGGATTCGGCAGCCCCATCTGCTGATCGACCGGCGATAACCAGATCGACATCTGGTCGCTGGTCTGCCAGTAGCCGCAGGAATTCGACGATGAAATCAGGTGAAAACTCAACGAACCGGGTATAGAGCAACAATCTCTGGCGGCCGGGGCGCTGCAACTCCGGGTAGGGGGAGTTCGGGGTGTGAGTGGAATCAGCGAGTTGATGGGCTCGCTCGGTGCCGAGCTGGTTGGGAACATAAAGGACGTCCTCTGGTGAAGCACCGAGATCGTGCGCATACTGCTGCAGGGCGCGACTGGCGGCGGTTATCCCGTCAGCCATTGACGGCCAGGATGTCTCTTGCCACTGAAATAGACGGCGCTGAATCGAGGAATACGGCAGCCTGTCATTCCAGCCACCATCGCCTTCCCAATCATCCATATCTACGATGACGGGTACTCCACGCCTGCGCAGAATTCGCGCGGCGAGATCACCGAATCCCTTTGGCTTGAACAGGTGAACAAGGTCTGGCTGGAATGATTGGGCTTCGGACAACAGTTCCCGCACGGCGAGTGGTGCCAGCTGTGGAGCGATCGTCCGGGTGTTGAAGACGGGAACGCCGTTGTACTCGTAGTGGTTTCCCGCTTCGGACGGATTGTCCCAGGGAACGGTGGCAATGCGAATGTCCATGCCGCGATCGGCGAGTGCTCTTGCGATTCCAGCAGCCCGGGCGCTCATCGTACCTTTGGGGTGCATGGCGAAGGTGCCAAGCATCAGAACTCGCCGGGGGAGCTCCGGTCGATGGCTCCCCGTGCTCGCGTCACTCATGCATATGGGCGGAATACGGTGACGAGTTTGCCCTGGATCTCGACGTTTTCGGGATCGCAGAAGATCGGCTCCATCTGAGCATTTGCTGGCTGAAGGCGAATCCGGTCTCCCTCGAAGTAGAACTTCTTGAGAGTTGTCTCTTTTTCGTCTCGTAGCCAGACGGCGACAGTCTCACCGTTCTCGCAGGTTTCCTGGTGCTTGAGGATCACGATGTCACCGTCATTGATCAAGGCGTCGATCATCGACATACCGCGAACTCGCAGTCCGAAGAGGTTTTCGGTGCGGGAACCGAGCATTTCGTTGCTCAGTTCGATCGTCTCCATATCGGCGAAGTTCATCGAATCTTCAGGGACCGGGATCGGTTCACCGGCGGCAATCTGGCCCACAATCGGGATGCGACTGAGATTAGAAGGAGCCGCCACCTGACGACCGACCAGTTCGATTCCGCGAGAGATGTTCCGGTTCCGTCTGATGAAATTGCGTTGTTCGAGAGCGTTCAGGTTATAATCAACCACGCTCGTCGATGAGATGTCGAGGTCTCGCTGTATGTCTCGAATCGTTGGCGGATAGGCGTGATCGTCGATAAAGTGCTCAATGTAGTCGAGCATCGATTCCTGACGTTTCGAGAGTTTTTTTGCCATCCGCGACCTCATTCCATCTCGATAGTGCGGCGCATCGATACACCGTATGTGCAGATTATAGTTGCGAACAGATGTTCGTGTCAATTTCTATAATCGCTGACGGCTTGATTCGCTGCGCTGAAAGCCCGATTCGAATCGTCTCAGCGACAGGTGCAATATGAATCTTCTCGATATTCTGATCCTGGTCGCTATGCTTTCTGTGTTTACCGTGGTGTTCTTCGCCGGGGTGTGGCGTGCCATTGCATCGGTAATTGCGCTTTGGGTCGGGCTCATCGGGGCGGACATTTTCGGGAATCCGATCGGTCGCTTGCTCCACAGCATCATTCCCAACATTGAACGGTGGACAGCAGATTTCATTGGCTTTGTCCTTGCGTTTCTCATTGTTGGTGTCGCGGTGATGTATCTGACACTGCGTTCCTTTCGAACGTTGCAGGCCAGATCCGGATACCAGTTCGATGTTCGCGGAGGCATGCCAATCCTGATTGTCACGGTTTTGCTCGCAGGATTTGTCTCGCTGGCGTCGGTCACCGTGTTCATTGAACTGACTGCCCAGACCCTGGACGACATTCCGGCAGGGGAGTCACCCGATTTTGCGACCCGACAGTATCACGAAGCGACGTTGCGACCGGCAACTGAGCGACTATCCGAGTATGTCTATGACGCCACTGGTTCCTGGATTCCGGGTGGCGCTCCGTCTGTACTCGCCCCAGAGGACTGATCCCTGATGGCACGTTCCATTACAGAACTGCTCGAATTTGATCGAGTGCTGGAGATGCTCGCCGACCGGTGCCACTATTCGGTGTCTGCCGAGCGTGCGCTGAGTCTTGGGCCTGTGTCTGACGAAGACCATGTTCGCTACCTGCTGGGCGTCACTCGTGAAGCAGTGGAGCTGCTGACTGGACACATCGACTTCTCAGTCGGGGGCGTGCGCGACGTTCGGGACGCGATCGAGGCGGCCGATCGAGGCTCGCTGCTGATTCCCGAGGATCTCCGGGACATTCTCGATACATTGCAGGCAATGCGCAATTGCCGGCGCAGTTTTCTCCAGATCAATCAGCGAGAAGAGCCATTCGAACATCTGAACGAGTTCGTGGAGCAGGTGCAGGAGTTTCCGGACCTCGAGACCAGACTCGGTCGGACGGTCGGCTCCCAGGGAGAGATTCTCGACAGCGCATCGCCGGAACTGTCCCGAATTCGATCGCAGATCAAGACGTCTCACCGCAGGTTGCTGCAACGATTGCAGCGAATGGTCGAAGACGGACGAATCACTCCCGCACTTCAGGAACCGATTGTCACCATGCGACAGGGTCGGTATGTGATCCCGGTTCGGGCTGATCGAAAGTCTCAGGTGCCCGGAGTTGTTCAGGGAACGTCCTCGAGTGGTCAGACCATGTTCGTCGAGCCGATGGACGTGGTGGAGCTCAACAACGCCTGGCGACAGCTGCAGATGGAAGAAGAGCACGAAGTCGAGCGTATCCTCCGGGCGCTGTCCACCGCGATCGGTGCAGAAGCCGAAGGTATCAGTCGATCGATCGACGCGATCACGGCTCTCGATATCGCACTGGCGAAAGCCCGGCTATCGTTTGACCTTCGAGCTGTCGAGCCGCTTCTGGACCGCGATGACGAACCACTTCCGGGTGGACATTCCGGCCATCTGATCCGGCTCCGGGAGGCCCGGCATCCACTGCTCGACCCCAAAGAGGTCGTGCCGATCGATGTTGATATCGGCCATCGATCCCGGATGCTCATTCTCACCGGGCCGAACACCGGTGGCAAGACGGTCGCGCTCAAAACGGTGGGTTTGCTGACGCTGATGACCCAGACCGGGTTGTTTATCCCCGCGCGGGACGGCTCCCGAATGAGCGTGTTCGGTGGCGTCTATGCTGACATCGGTGATGAGCAGAGTATCGAGCAGAGCCTTTCTACCTTTTCGTCTCATATCACCCGGATCATCGCGATGCTCGAACGTGCCGATGACGATAGCCTGGTGCTGCTCGATGAGATTGGTGCCGGAACTGATCCGGAAGAAGGATCGGCGCTGGCGCGGGCAATTATCGATGCCTTGCTGGAGCGCGGC
>SLFF01000361.1 GCA_007124395.1 Thermomicrobiaceae bacterium
GTCGATGCCCATGCCCACATGGACAAATCGCTGCTCGGACTCGGCTGGAATCGCAACGAAGTCGGCCCGTCGCTGGAGGAAAAGATCGACAACGAGCGCCGGATGCGAGTGGAGCGAAACATCGATTTCCACCAGCAGACGACACGCGTCGCCCATCGATACATTAGCTGCGGGACAACCCATATCCGCAGTTTCGTGGACATCGATACCGATATCGGCCTGTCGGCGTTCGAGGGATTGGCGAAGACTCGTGAAGACCTCCGGGACGACCTGATGATCCAGATCGTGGCCTTTCCGCAGAGCGGGATGCTCGCCCGACCGGGCACTGTCGATCTCATGGAATCGGCTCTCCAGAACGGGGCCGATCTGGTGGGCGGGCTGGATCCCTCGACGATCGACCGTGATCCAGCGGCCCATCTAAACGAGATCTTCCGGATGGCGGAGAAGTACGATGTCGATGTCGACATACACCTGCATGAACCGGGCGAACTGGGAGCTTTCTCCGTCGAGCTCATCGCCGAGCGAACCCGGGCACTCAGCTGGGAGGGCCGGGTGACGATCAGTCACGCCTTCTGCCTGGGCGGGATCGACGAAGCGCATCTGCAGCGGCTGATCGATCTGCTGCTAGAGAACGACATCGCGATCATGAGCCACGGCCCCAGCGGCACTGGGACAATTCCGCCGGTGGAACGCCTCTACAAAGCCGGAGTACGGATGTGTACCGGAAACGACGGCATCCGGGATGCCTGGGGGCCGCTCAATATGCCCGATATGCTGCTGCGGGCGTTCATCCTGGCCTATCGAAACAATTTCCGGCGGGATGACCAGATCGAGATGGTGTTGGACATTGTCACAAACGCCAGCGCCCGGATGATGAAGGTGGACGGCTACGGGCTCGAGGTTGGAAAGTCGGCTGACCTGGTACTGATCGATGGCGAAACCCACGTTGAAGCAGTGATCGAACGCCCGTCCCGCTGGATGGTGATCAAGGGCGGGAAGATCGTGGTCGATAACCGGTAACCAGCCATCAGGGCGAGGGCTCGTGGGTCGGACACATTCGGATTCGCCCGGCGCAGGCTCCGCTGCCCGGTCTACCAGCGCTCCCGGTGGGCGAATTCGTCCAGTGGCTTACGACCTCGTTTCAGCGATGGTGATTTGACGTCCTGATCCGGGTATCCGATCGGGATGATGCCTACCGGAGTAACCTCGTCCGGAATTCCGAGCACGTCCTTCAGTTCCTGCAAGCGTTGCGTTCCGGTGAATCCGGCCGCCAGTCCTTCGTTCACAACTGCGTAGAGCAGGGCCATCACCGTGCAGCCGACATCGATGTGCCAGTAGGGGACGGGCCACTCGATGACGCTGCCGTCGTCCTGCAGCTTATCTGGTTCCGAGTAACGGTCTCGATAGGCTTTCTCACTGGTGCAGGCGATCACCTGAACCGGCGCCTCGGAGACCCAGTTGTGCTTGAATCGGCCGGCGTACTCGCGTTCGCCGCAGATCTCGCCGATCGTCTTTCGCATTTCTGGATCGGTGATTACGACCAGTGATTGTCCCTGCGTGTTTCCGGCGCTCGGCGCCCGGCGGGCAGCGTCGATGATCCGATCCAGCGAATCTTCGGGGATCGGGTCGGGCTTGAAATGTCGCATCATCCGTCGCTTGCGGACAACATCTTCGAACTCCACTGCGAAACTCCTGTCAGGTCTGTTCGTCAAATTAGTGCAAGGTGTTCTATCCTACCCGGGAATTGACCCGAACGCGCGTGATAGAACGAGATCTGTTTGTGTAACCGCAAGCCGATCCGGGATTTCTGCAAATAGATTGGGTCTGATTCAGGTGGTGTTGTCTCGCTTTCGACGATCTATTGGCATGCTCGTCTTGCTGACGATGGTTGCGACCTTGCTTGTGAGTTGCGGTCCACTGGGGCAGGAAGATCCGACACCGGAACCGTCCCCAACCCCGGCACCGACGGCAACCCCGGAGCCGACACCGTCCCCTGAGCCTACGCCCACGCCGACTGCAACGCCGGAGCCGACCCCAACACCGGAACCCGAGCCGACGCCGACGCGCGAACCAGTCACCGGTGACTACACCTACGAGATTCTGGCGACCTTCCCCCATGATCGTGAGGCATTTACCCAGGGACTCGAGTTTCACGATGGATACATCTACGAGAGCACGGGACTTCGTGGCGAATCGACACTTCGGCAGGTCGATTTACAAACTGGCGAGGTGCTTCAGATCCATCATCTCGAGGAAGACCTGTTCGGCGAGGGGCTGACGATACTCGATGGCCGGATTTACCAGCTGACGTGGCAGGCGGGGGTTGGGTTCGTCTATGACCTGGAGACGTTCGAATCGCTCGGTGAGTTGACCTATGAAGGTGAAGGCTGGGGGCTGGCAAACGATGGCGAGCGCCCGGTCATGTCAGACGGCTCCAACGTAATCACCTTTCGGGACCCTGAGACGTTCGAAATCCTCGACGAGATCGAGGTGTATGACGATTCGGGCCCGGTAACGATGCTGAACGAACTCGAATGGATCGATGGAGAGATCTGGTCCAACATCTGGCTGGATGATCTGATCGTGGTGATTGATCCGGAAACCGGCTGGGTGACGCAGCGAATCGACTTCACCGGTCTGCTGCAGGATGAAGACCGTGGAGACTACCGGGTCGATGTGCTGAATGGAATCGCCTGGGACGATGTCGACGAACGACTGATCGTCACCGGAAAGCTCTGGCCAGTGATGTATCAGGTCGAGGTGGTGCCGGTGGAGAACAGCTAGACCGCAATTTCTGAATGTCATGCAGAGCCGGTCGAAGCATCTCTCCCGCTCGCGTGGCAGCCAGCCCCAAAGTTACTCGCCATGCGGCGCACGAGATCTTTCGACTGCGCTCAAGATAACGTGGGGGTAGGCTCGAGATGGAGTGGAAGAGTGGCACTCGACGTCAACCGAGGTTCCCCTCCACGCTATGCAGAGCCGGTCGAAGCATCTCTCCCGCTGGCATTGCAACCAGCCCGGAAGCTACTCGCCATGCGGCGCACGAGATCTTTCGACTGCGCTCAAGATAACGTGAGGAGAGGACTCAAGATAACGTGAGGAGAGAAGTCAAGATGACGTGAGGAGAGGACTCAAGAACGTCGGGCCACAGCCGGACGAACAGTCAAACCGCTCACCCGGAACTGAGCCGCTAGCGGGTTGGAATCTCGTACATCCCGCCACCGGCACGGCGAGGCCATGAACCGGCTTTGATGCCCGGCGAGAATCGCTCTACCTCGATTGCGGCCAGTCGCGATTCATCAACCGTGATCCCGTTACCCGGGCTGTCCCCGAGCACGATCCAGCCGTCCTCGATCCTGCTGTCAACATCGAAGCAGACGTCGCGTCCGGCATCGACGACTTCCATGCCGATATGGTTCGGCAAACAGGCTGCCACCGGCGCCATGAAGTTGCCCGGGCAGTTCATTAGCGTCACCGGACGATCGAAGGCATACGCGAGATCGGCTATCTGAAGCATCCCGGTGATGCCGCCCGATCCCTGTCCGAGGTTGATGACATCGGCTGCCTCGTGCAGGAGCAGCGGGGTGAACTCGGGAAGCAGATCGAGATTCTCCCCTGTGGCCACCGCAGCATTGATCGACTGAGAGACCTGCCGCAACCCGCGGACATCCCAGCGTCGGGCTGGCTCTTCTGCCCAGGTGATGTCGAAAGATTTCTCCAGATGCCGGATGTGGCGGATCGCCTGCTTTGGAGACCAGTATTCGTTGGAGTCGATCATGAGCTCAGGCCGTTTTCCGGATGTGGCGAGCGCATCGCGCATCAGCCCGAGTCGATGTTCGTCAGAATCCAGATCTACCCCGAGTTTGAGCTTGCCGCCCTGAATGCCCTGACTTGCCATACGAGTGTAGAAGCTGGTGATCTCGTCGTCGTTGAGACTGAGATCGATACCGCTAGCGTAGGCCCGTACCCGATTGCTCGATGCTCCGAGTGTTTTCCAGAGTGGCTCGTTGTTCAGCCGGGCCTTGAGATCCCAGAGGGCAGTGTCGATCGTCGAGATCGCCGAGCCGATCTCACCCCGGTTGCCACCCTTGAAGGCGGCATCGTTCATTCGCTGCCAGAGCCCTGTGACGCCGCGTGGATCTTCGCCAAGCAGCAGATCGTTGACCAGTGACTGAATCTGGCCTGGTGATCCACCACCGATAGCTACCCCGGAAACGCCTTCGTCCGAATCGATGAACAGCAGCATACCGGTCGCCTGCGCGGTGCCCTCCGGCAGGTTGGCATCTCCGATAGGCCGGGTCATCTCGAACTCGTAGAGTCTGGTGCGCGCGCCGGTGATCTTCATTGCTCTGCCTCCGGGTCGTTTCCTGCTAGCTGGCTACAGATGTCTGGGCATTTCGGTTGGCCAGATCGAATACCTTTGCGATTCGGTCGAACGAGCCTTTGCGCTCTTCATGGCTGAAGATGTTGCTGGTGACCATGATCTCGTCAGCCCGGGTGCGTTCGGCCAGGGTCTCGAGTTTCTGCCGCACGGTATCCGGACCACCGACCGTCTGGATTTGCAGGAACGCCTCGCCGATTCGCTCTTCCATCGGCGAATACTGATACTTGCTCGCCTCTTCTGGTGACGGAATCGGGGTGGGCTGCCCCATGCGCAGTCGAACCCA
>SLFF01000195.1 GCA_007124395.1 Thermomicrobiaceae bacterium
AGCCAGTTCAGCGGTAGCCGGCAATCGTTCAGCAACGATATCGGTCACCGGGCGGCGTTCTCGCAATGAATTGCCGAAATCACCCTGAGCGACCGTCTGGAAATAGCGGAGATATTGGACCGGAAGTGGTTCGTCCAGCCCAAGTTGAGAGCGAAGCGCCGTAATCGCTTCGGGAGATGCTTCGTCGCCAAGCATGAGGAACACGGGATCCCCGGAGAGGCGAAGGCCGAAGAACACAAGTGTCACCACGACCCATAGGGTCAACAGTCCGCGAATGAAACGACGCAGTGTGAACTGAAGCATGAACTCCCGTGCTCTCAACCACGATTGCCACAGATAATGGCACCTGTTGACTCAGGCTGAATACCTGTCAACAGCCTGAGTCTACGGGTCTGCCGGTTAAGACGAATCAAGAACCTATTGGCGGGGTATGAAGAAAGTGTTGAGGCCATCCGGGCCAGACATCAAGTTGAACCCCTGTTCGTCTCAGTCAGCGTGCTAGGATTCTGCCACGCTACGCGGAACGGCGTACGGAGCCGATAGCAGGGCAACTATGGGGCAGGTTCTACAGTTCGAAGAGATACCCACACTGCGTGACGAACTCCGTCAGCGCGGGCTCCGCGTTGTGCTGACCAACGCCCATTTCGATCTGATCCACACTGGCCACACCCGCTATCTCGCTCAGGCACGGGCACTTGGAGACATCCTGATCGTCGGCATCAACGACGACTCCACCACCCGATCCAGAAAAGGTCCTCGCCGGCCGATTCTGCCCGAAGACGAACGCGCCGAGCTGGTAGCCGCACTCGCCTGTGTCGACTACACGGTCATCTTTTCCGAACCAACCGCTGACCGGCTGATCTCGCTGGTCCAGCCCGACATCTACGTCAAAGGCGGCGATTACACCGTCGACCCGCGTGGTTCCGGAACACTGCTCCCCGAAGTCGGGACCGTCCACAAGATCGGTGGCGAGATCCGGATTCTCAATCTCGAGTCAGGGCAGTCCACCTCGAAGATCGAGCAACGCATCATCGACCGCTGGCAACGCAACGGGCAAGAGGGTCCGTGAGCAGCAAGGAACCCGATCAGCCAGTCACGCCACCAGGATCCCCTGATCACGAGCCACCGGCCCCATCCGAGCGATCGATTATCGTTCGCGGTGCGGCGATCATCATGGTCGGGACAATCCTGAGCCGGATCCTCGGTCTGGTTCGGGAGCAGATCACCTCATGGCTGTTCGGGACCGGCGATGCCGTTGCCGCATTCACTATCGCCGACAACATCCATACGATGCTTTTCGACCTCGTCATCAGCGGGATGATGCAGGCGGCTCTGGTTCCGGTTCTTAGTGCCTACGCCACGCCCGAGCTGAAACACGAACTCAGGAGGATCGTCGGCGCACTGCTGATGATGGCGATACTGGTCATCGGCGGCGTTGTGGTCATGATGGAGATCTTCGCCCCTCAGGTCGTCACCGTGATGACCGCGCTCGGCGGCGGCGCGGAAGCCCGTGATCCGGAGACGGTGGAGCTCACCGTTCAGCTTGTCAGGATGATCCTGCCTGCTGTGCTTCTGCTGGCGATTTCCACAATTCTTATGTCAACGCTCTATGCCATGCAGCGGTTTACCCGTCCCGCGCTATCACTGGCAGCCCGTAACGCGGCGATCGTTGCAGTGGTCCTGATGCTCGGACGTACCGAGTTCGGGATTCGGGCGATCGTCGTCGGAATCCTTGTTGGCGCAGTGGTGATGATCTTAATCCAGGCACCTGGCCTGAAGGACGTCATGCCCCGGCCGAACTTCCATTTCCGGCATCCGGCCATCAAGAAGATCCTCGCGCTGTACATCCCTATCGCGATCGGGTTGATGTCCAACACCGTTGCCCTGGTGGTCGACCGGAACCTCGCCTGGGGAGTCGACCCGAACGCACTCGGAGCGATGCGCTATGCGACTGCTGTTAATCAGATGATTCTGGGGATCGTGGCTGCGGCGATCTCGCTTGCCGCGCTGCCGACACTGTCTCGACACTTTGCCAGGGGCGATGACGAGGCGTTCCAGCGGACCCTGTCCAATGGGCTGAAGATGGTCACGATCATGGTGGTCCCGGCTACTCTGGGGCTGGCGGCCGTCTCCTGGCCGGCGGTCGATCTGCTCTTCTTCCACGGGGCAACCGATGATATCGGCGCCCGGGCGATTCAGATCGCCTTGCTCGCCTACCTGCCGGGCACGTTCTTCGCCGCCTTTGATCAGGTGCTGATCTTCTCCTATTACGCGAGACAGAATACGAAGACCCCTGTTATCGTCGGCGTGCTGGCGGTCGGGGTCTACTTCATTCTGGCATTTGCTCTGATCGAACCGCTCGGCATGGCCGGGCTGGTGCTGGCGAACTCTGCCCAGTTCACCTTTCACGCGATCGTCATGTGGTTCCTCTTGCGTCGCTTGCTCGGGCGGGTGGGAGACGAGACAGTCGGTCGAACGATCCGCCTGGCGCTCTTCGTGGGCGTCATCATGGCTGCGATCGTCTTCGGGATCTCACAGGGAATGGATCGTCTACCGATCCTCGGGCACGATGCCGAGAGTGGCGCAATGGCAATCCTTCATCAGACGCTGATGCTGGTGGTTCCGGTCGGAATCGGTGGACTGATCTACGTTGGTGGGTTGTGGAAGCTCGGGGTGGAGGAGATCGCGACAATCATCAACGGGATCCTCCGCAAGATCGGGCTGAAATCCGCCTGAGACCAGCTCTAGCGCCGCATAGCCGTAGCCAGCAGCGCCCCGAACAGCAGTCCGATCAATCCGCCAAGAAATGCTCCCAGTCGCCGGAATGCTTCCGGACCGTCGGTATCAACCCCAACGACCTCGTTGAACAGGTTGTGAAGCAGCGGAGGGGCGATAAACCAGCCGAGGAGACCACCAGCTATCGTGCCGATCGCAAGCACACCGAGAATGAACGGGAGATCGTCGCCGCGTGATCCGTCCGCGCTCGATCGTGCCACTGGAGGGTCCTCAGGCTGGTAAGCATTGAGATCCTTGAGGATCTGTCTGGCGCGTGCTTCATCATCTGAAGTCGCGTCAACGCTCTCAGTAACGGGAAGCGTCGCAGCAGGCTCATCCGAAACTGGCTCGTAACCGGGAGCCACGAGATCGTCTCGCGGTCGCGTCGCACCGCAGGTCGAACAGGCCGATCCATTCTCAGGGATCGTCCCGCCACACCACTGGCAGGTCATCTCTGGCTGGCTAGTTGCATCAGTCGACATTCAGGAGCCTGCTACCGTCTGCGACAGGAAGCGGATCACCGCTGCCAGATATCGTTCACCGAACACGCTAAATGTCGCCGCTGAACATGATCGACGTCAATCGAACGATAGTCCTGATCGAGATGACTGAACGGTCAGGCATCCCGCGCGAATCATCTGGTTCAGCCCATCTTCCAGAACTGTGACTGGTGAGCTCGCACGGCATCGAGCATCGCACGCTGATCCCCGGAGATCTCGTTGATCGATGGCCACTGCAACACGCGATCCGGATCGAGTGGTTCCTCGAGACCGGTCTTGCGCCCCAGCAGCTCCTCGAAGATCGCCATCGTACAGTACGGCGCATACGGCTCGCTGTAGCCACCTTCCTGGGCCAGCACCAGCCGTCCGTTGCACACCTTTGCGGCGAGTTCCTGCATTTTGCGCGTCATCATCCGGAAGCCGGTCGTGGTCAGGATCATCCGTGCCAGCGGATCCCATGCACTTGCGTCCTGCCCGGCCGAGACAATGATCAACTCTGGCTGGTACTGCTCCACGATCGGGGGAACGATCTCGTCGAACGCCGCAGTGTAGACGACGTTTCCGGATCCCGCCGGCATCGGGATATTCACGGTGTAACCCGTTCCGTAACCCGTTCCAGATTGATCGATCCAGCCGAAATCGGGCGGGAACCATCGATCCTGATGCAGCGAGATGAACATCACGTTAGGATCCGCGTAGAAGGCGTCCTGGGTGCCGTTACCGTGGTGAACGTCCCAGTCCAGAATCAGCACTCGCTCCAGCCCGTAGACCTTGCGGGCATGATGTGCCGCCGCCACGACGTTGGCGAAGACGCAGAAGCCCATCCCCTTCTCGGCCATGGCGTGGTGGCCGGGTGGCCGAACCAGCGCATAGCACTGCCGGACGTCATCCTTCATCACGGCATCGACGGCCGATTTCACGCCACCTGCTGAGTGCATGGCAACTTCGTAGGAGTCCGACGCCACCGGCGCACCGGCACCGGCGTCGCCTCCCCCAGCCGCACAGAGCGATCGAACATGCTCCAGATACCATTCAGTGTGATAGACGAGGAGATCTTCCTCCGTGGCCCGCTGGCCGGGAATCCGGACCAGATCGTCGAGCAACCCAGTCATCCCCAGGAGCTTCATCGTCCGCTCCACCAGTCTGGGATTCGACGGGTGGTCTACCGGCTCGACGAACGGGAGCGGCTCTTTGGATACAGGCAAGCGCAGCGGGTTGGAATTATGCTGGAGATAGCGATCGTCGAAGACCAGTCCGGTCGGGATCTTGCTGGGCATAGGTTGTGCTCCCATTCTTCTGCAGAAGTTCGCGCCACCCGGTTGCAGACGGCAATCGAGATGATGTGGCTGCCCGCGATAGTGACACGACCGGACCGCGCGTGCAAGTCAGTC
>SLFF01000487.1 GCA_007124395.1 Thermomicrobiaceae bacterium
CCCCGAATCTAGCTGATAGCAGCGCCGGAAGTGGCACGTCTAACTCAAGCAACCGGATCTAGAGCAAGCCAAGTTCAATGAATAGTGATCTTGTCTTGTAGTCTAGCGCACTCCTGTGAGTTGTGGAACACATTCAGCTGGAACGAAACGATGCACTCACGAGCACTAAACGCCTGAGCAGGTGGTACCATTAGGAGGTCTGACGCTACGGAAATCCGCGGCTATCTTTAGCTCGGGGAATGACCATCAAAACGGCAACTTCATCTGCGTTCCAGCGGGGCCGATGTCACATATCGCTCCCCATGCAACGTTACCTTTCATCGGCGAGCCGATCACGCGATTCAGCCCGCCGGGAACTCCGCGGGATACGCTCAATCAACGACTCGGATATGGTCCAGTGAATACACCATCTATTGGTATCGCTCAGAAGGTTCTGCGAACGTCGGGGATACTCTTCATCCTGCTCGGACTATTGAGCATGACGATGCCCGCCTTCGCTCAGACTTCGGGCGGCGACGTTCGCGTCGTCGAAGTCCAGGGGACGATCGACCTCGGACTGGCCCCGTTCATCGATCGGGCAATCAGCGAGGCGGAAGAAGACGGCGCAACGGCCGTGTTGCTCGACATCAACACACCTGGTGGCCGTCTCGACGCAACATTTCAGATTCGCGACTCCCTGCTCGGAGCAGACGTCCCGACAATCGCCTTCATCAACGGTGACGCATTCTCCGCTGGCGCACTGATCTCACTTGCCGCTGAACACATCTACATGACTCCCGGATCATCCATCGGCTCGGCAACGCCGGTCGACGGAACCGGACAGACCGCAGACGAGAAGAACGTCTCGGCTGTGCGCTCAACGTTCCGGTCAACCGCCGAAGCTCGTGGGCGCGATCCAGAGATCGCTCAGGGTATGGTCGATCCCCGAATCGAGATCGAGGGACTGGTCGATGACGAGACACTGGTCTCGATGACAACCAGCGAGGCGCTCGAGTTCGGCATCAGCGATGGCACAGTGGACGAATTTGAAGAGGCGCTGGAAGCAATCGGCATCACTGGCGCTGATCTTCAGCAGGTGGAGCAGACCTGGGCCGAAACATTTGTCCGCTTTATTACCGAACCGGTTATCGCTTCCCTCCTCTTCTCATTGGGATCTCTTCTGATCATTGTCGACATCTTCTCCGGAGATCTGAGTCCGCTGAGCGGAATCGGAGCCGGGGGCCTGGTGCTCTTCTTCGGGGGTCACTACATCGCCGGGCTGGCTGGATGGGAGGGTGTTCTGCTCGTCGTCCTTGGCTTAGCCTTGATTGCGATCGAGCTGTTCATCATCCCTGGTTTCGGTATCTTCGGGATACTGGGGATCCTGTCACTGGCCGGAGGGCTGTTCGTTTCAGTCATCGGTGATGTGACGATCGAATCTGATCTTCGTCGAGCTGGCTACACGGTAGCTGGTGCCGTGGTGATGGTTCTCTTCGGGATCGTGATGATGCTCGTCTTCCTGCCATCAATGGGACGCTTCCG
Organism: Thermomicrobiaceae bacterium; assembly: GCA_007124395.1. Lineage (GTDB taxonomy): Bacteria > Chloroflexota > Chloroflexia > Thermomicrobiales > Thermomicrobiaceae > SLMJ01. Next base: position 1,522 of record SLFF01000487.1, read on the forward strand.
TGGCCTTGTGCTCTCGACAACGGTTGGTCGGGATGATCCGATACCGCCGGAGCCCGGCTATCGCCGGTGGTTCCGGACCGAGGATGAGACCGAACCGGCGGACGTGGTCAAGCAGACCGAGACCGAAGCGTCACTGGCCGGGCTTCAGGGCCGGGCGCTGTCTGACCTCAGACCCGGCGGGTTTGCCCGCATCGACGGAAAACGGGTCGATGTCGTGACACAGGGTGATTACATACGAGAGGGAGACCTGATCGAGGTTGTAGCTGATGATCGCTATCGACGAGTGGTCAAACTTGTCGAAGCTCGGGAAGAACCAGAACCAGACGAAGACGACGAGGATTGACGAATCTGCGAGAATCCGGAAAACCGGGTGAACGAAACACACAACGAAAGCGCTTGCTTGAAGGGAGCGTCGGATGGATGAATTGGTAGGTATAGGCATAGTAGCGGCAGCTGGTATCGCGATAGCGATCCTCGGCCTGTTTTTCTACTTCGTGCCGATCGGACTCTGGATTACCGCGATCTTCTCCGGTGTCCGGGTTGGACTCGGGGCACTCATCGGTATGCGTCTCCGGAAAATCAACCCGAGCGACATTATCCGGCCGTTGATCAACGCCACGAAAGCCGGTATCGATCTCGATATCGGGCAGATGGAAGCTCACTACCTGGCTGGCGGTAACGTTGGTCGTGTCGTGGCCGCTCTCATTTCCGCGGACCGCGCGAACATCGATCTGACGTGGCGCCGGGCAACGGCCATCGACCTCGCCGGTCGTGACGTGCTCGAAGCCGTCCAGGTCAGTGTCAACCCGAAAGTCATCAACACACCGCGTATTGCCGCCGTCGCCAAGGACGGTATTCAGGTCATGGCCGTCGCCCGTGTGACGGTCCGCGCCAACATCGATCGACTCGTTGGTGGTGCCGGTGAAGAGACGATTATCGCCCGTGTCGGTGAGGGCACCGTGTCCTCCATCGGTTCGGCGACCGACCACAAGGAAGTGCTGGAGAGTCCGGACGCAATTTCCCGACTCGTGCTTCAGCGTGGTCTGGACGCCGGCACCGCGTTCGAGATTCTCTCGATCGATATTGCTGACGTCGACATCGGACGAAACATCGGCGCCGAGCTGCAGACCGACCAGGCCGAAGCCAACAAGCGGATCGCTCAGGCAAACGCCGAGGAACGCCGGGCAATGGCCGTGGCTCGCGAGCAGGAAATGCGCGCCCGCGTTGTCGAGGCAGAGGCTCAGATTCCAATGGCCATGGCCGAAGCCTTCCGCAGCGGCAACCTTGGCATTATGGACTACTACCGCATGCAGAACGTCGAGGCCGACACCAAGATGCGGGAATCTCTGGCCGATGACGAAGAGAATCGACGAGGCGAGATCCAGTAGTCGCGTTGACGCAGAATTGTGAGCAATCCGGATGGATAAGATCTTCCAGGAGATCAAGAAAGCCATTGAAGAAGAGATGCGCAACGCCGAGAGCGGCCCGCCACCAGGTGGCGGGCGCAGCCAGGCGGGTGGCGGTCAGCGCGCTCAGGAGTACGCCGACTGGTTGAAACAGGAGCAGGACCGACTGCGCGGTGGCGGAAGCCAGCAATCGGCTCCGCCAGAGCCACTCGAACACGTCGAAGTGCAGCCACGTGCCTGGTCCAGCGGAGACGATCGCCCGCGAGACTCGACCGGCCGGCGCCTGCCGCAGAAGCAAAGCAGTGAGCCACGAGCTCGCCGCTCTGATCAGCAACAGGGGCAGGGCAGCGCGCGACAACAGCACGAGAATCGAGCGAGCGAGCGCCGCCAACAGCAGCAGCAACAGCAGCGCACGAAACAGACTCCGAAGCGCGCAGAGCCCAGACCTCAGCGCCACCAGCGAGATGCCTACGAGCTGCGAACCGCGAGCGCGATGAGCGGTCAGATCAAACGGCTCCTCCGCTCGCCGAATGGGCTTCGTCAGGCGTTTCTCCTGCGTGAGATCATCAGTAAGCCGGTCTCACTGCGAAGCAAGGACGACCATCTCGTTATCTGACACGGTTCAGAGACTGACGATGTTCCGCGAACGAGACCCCTTCCATGCGGAGGGGTCTCGCGCTATCTGCGTGGTTGAAGACGGGCGTATTCGGTACGATTCGGGGAGCAGGACAACAAGCTAGTCCTCGTTCGGGTTGTGAATCGGAGTTCTCACTCAGTGTGGTTGATCGTTCCGCTAATCTACTTTCTGGGATGGTGGCAGACCGGTAGTCTGAGGCAGGCCCTCAACGGGACTATCGCCTGGATCATTGCCTTTTCCATCGTTGCTCTGGCCCTGCTGGGTCTCGACATCGGTGGATTTACCGGACTGACCGCCACGCCGGACAGCCCAGCGGCCGCGATTGCGATTCTCGGCGGCTTCATCGGCATGTGGATCAGCAACTACGTCTGGCGACGACGCGGTGGAGATCCGCCGCGCCACCCCGGTAAGTGGGAACGATCAGTCCGGGCGATGCTCGGGATGGACAAAAAGAAGAAGAAAAAGAAGAAGGCCAAGCCTGCGATGCAGGGGCAGGGTCCGCCACCGCAGCAGCAGATGCCACCGCCTCCACCACCGGCACAACAGCCAGTTGTCGCCGCTCCAATGGACGCACAGTATCGGCCTGCTCCGGGGAGTGCTCCACCTCCGCAGCAGAGACCGGCACCACCGCCTGCAAACGGTGTGCAGCAAGGGCAGCCACAGGCACAGCCGACGCAGCAGGCTCAACCGGTACAGGCTCAGGCACCATACCAACAGGCGCAGTTTCAACAGGCACCGCCTCCTGCCCCAGCGCAGCAGCCGCAACAGGCGCAATCCCAGCCAGCTTCGAAGAAGAAGCAACGCAACAGCCCGACGGCTGACAAGTACGCCAAAGCTACTGGGCGGGCACTGGGAGCGATGTTCCGCGGATCTGACAAGAAGAAGAACAAATCGCCGAACCAGTAACGTTCAGTCAACTCAGCAAGCAGAACTTCAACGTGGCGGCCTGGCCGCCACGTTTTTCGTTTCCCCTGGATCGTGACATTTGCCGCTTCCTGCCCTACAGTGGCGAACAAGTATCGAGAACTGACACACGCACCACACAACGTAAGGCAGGCAGATGCTACTCGAGAACAAGATCGCCATCGTAAC
>SLFF01000485.1 GCA_007124395.1 Thermomicrobiaceae bacterium
CTGCGGGCTGAGATAGGTGATGTCACACGGATCTGACGGATGCGACATCAACGTCATCGCCGGCAACTGCTCCACCAGCGTCTGGTACTGAACTTCGGCCAGCTGGCGTTGGATCTCGCGCTCGTGGACATCGAAGGCGATCGCGGCGATCTGCGCAGCCGATTCCATCAAGGCGATCTCGTGATCGATCGGCGTGCGTCGCTGCCGGAAATAGAGCGCAATCGTCCCCGCGACGGATCCATCGGGCCGGAATATCGGAGTAGACCAGACGGCGAGCACCCCGTGCCGATTCATCAGATCTCGATAGAGATCGAACTTCGGGTCGACGTTCACGTCCGTGGTGATCGTCAGTGCCTTGTGATACGCCGCACTGCCACAGGCACCGTGCTCCGGTCCAATGGGCATCATCCCTGTGGCTTCGATGACCTCATAGGGTAGCCGCGAATGCGCCGCTGGATACAGAGTATTCGCCTCACGGTCGACGAGCATGATGCACCCCAGCGCGTCGGAGATCTGCTCTTCCACCAGGTCATTGAGGGACTTCAAAACGCTGTCGAAATCCTCGCCACGCGCGATCATTTCAAGAATCGACGCCTGGATCATCAGTCGACTCTGCAACAGCTTTTCATACGTGATGTCCTGTGCCGCTCCGACGATCATCTGCGGCACGCCGTGTTCGTCCGGGCGGATCGGCTTGACGAAATCCCGCACCCAGATAACCCGCTGATCCCGGGTCACGAGACGAAATTCATCGACCCGCGACTCCCCGTTTACGAGCGCACCACGTCGTCCGGGAATGATGTGTCGATCATCGGGATGCACCAGGATCTCTGCTCCACCGGCTTGAAGCTCTTCAGATGTAAACCCGGTATGCTCGGGGAGGAACTCGCTGCGATATTTCATAACGATCTGACGATCATCGTTGACGTCCGCGAAGTACACGTAGTCAGCCGTCAGATTCGAGATCGTCTGATAGATATCGATATCGACTCCCGGGGTGTTCGGCAGATTTTCATGTGTGCGGAGTTGCATCTCATCACGATACTGCCATTGGCCAAGCATGAACGGTAACCGAGCCAGCTGATGAACCGGGAGAAACGACACCCGCCCGGAATCGATCTGGCTGATCGGCATCGCGCTGGATCCCGTTCCTGTTATCAGGACCATCGGAGTCGCCGGGAAAACGGGGAACAACTCGACAAGCAGATCAGACAGCTCCCGACCCGGCGGGGGCGTTGCCAGAACCACGAGATCGAGAGCCGGAGCATCCGCTATCAGTTGTTCCAGGCAGGCATTGGTTGACACGGCATGGATCGACACATCATCACCGAAGTGAGGATGGAAATGCGATGCCAGGGCATCTTCATCCAGTGTATTCTGATCGATCAGCAGTATCTCCACGCAAAACCAACCCTGTCGCGCATTCACGTCATGCGAACGCGTCGATCATATCCTCATGCCCATCGGCGAATACACGATCTACGATGATTTCCTGCCGGAATCGAACCATCCAAACTGATTCAACAGCAATGGTTCGATTTCCTTAAACGGCGCTGGGCGAGCGATCAGGAACCCCTGAGCCCGATCGCAGCCGAGGTCTCTGGCCCGGTCGAGTTGCAAATGCGTCTCGATCCCTTCGGCAATAACCTCGAGGCTCAGTGCTGATGCAAGGCTGATGATCGTCCGGACCATCAATTCGTCATCCTGGTCTCCTCCGAGACCATCAATGAATGAACGATCGATCTTCAGTGTATCCAGCGGCAGCCGCTGCAAATAGGATAGCGAAGAATATCCGGTTCCGAAATCATCGATCGAAAACCCGATTCCCATGGCCCGCAATCGCTGGAGCACATGGAGCGCGGTGTCGACGTCCTGCATCATCGTGCTCTCGGTGATCTCGAACTTCACCCACTCTGGATCGCATTGACTCGCCTTCAGTGTTGCCTCGATACGATTCGCCAGATCAGGATGTCGGAAATCCCGCACCGACAGGTTGACGGCCAGTATAAGTGGGTCTCGCGATCGATATAAATTGTTCCAGCGCGCAATCTCGGTGCTTGCCATCTCCAGCAACAACGCGTCGATCTCGGTTACTTGACCGGTCTCCTCGGCTACTGGCAGAAACTGTCCCGGAGACAGCAATCCGCGTTCAGGACGATTCCACCGCACCAGAGCTTCGACTTTGACAACCATGCCGGACTTCAGGTCGATGATCGGCTGGTAGTGGGCAACGAACTCGTTGCGCCGGATCGCCCGGCGGAGATCGCGCTCGGTCTCCAAACGCTGCACGATCTGGTCATGCATTGTGGTCTCGAAGACACGATAAAGCGTGCCAGGGCCCGCATGTTTGGCCTGATAGAGGGCGATATCCGCCTGCCGCAGGACATCGGCTGAATCCACCTCACTACTGGTGTGAATTGCGATGCCAATCGACACCCCGAGATTGAGCTCGTGGCCGCGCAAGAGCGTCGGAATACTGAGGGCACGGCCGATCTTCTCGGCCACGCGGATCGGATAGCCGACATCGTCCTCGGGGTACACCAGGAGAACCGTGAACTCATCGCCACCGAAGCGTGCCACGAGATCCATCGGCTCGGCGATGTGGTCCAGAAGATCAGCCACGATTCGAAGGAACTCGTCGCCCGTTTCATGGCCGAGGCTATCGTTGATCACTTTGAAGTTGTCCAGATCGACGAACAGGACAGCGATGGAGTAACCTGCGCGATCCATCATGTAGAGTGACTGCTCCAGCCGCTGATTGAAGAGGGCCCGGTTGGGCAGACCGGTCAGGCTATCGTGGTACGCCTGCTGATGGAGTTGTTCCTGCATTCTGACGCGCTCAGTGACATCTTCGGCAACAACAGAGATCCCGGTGACCACATCATCGACCGAGTAGGGAATCATCGTAATACTCAGCCGGGCACGCTCGCCGGGGCGAGTGAACACTTCCGTCTCGAAACGCTGCGATTCGCCACTGAGGCTATTGCGGAAGCGATGCCAGACCCGCTCTATCTCACCTGCAACCAGGATCGACGTGAATGGTCGTCCGAGCAGGTCATCTTCCTCATACCCGGTTAGCTGGCTGGAAGCCGGGTTGACCCGTTGAAAACGACCGCGGGTGTCGAGAGAGAACACCAGGTTCGGGTTATTGTCGAACAGAGAACGGAACTCGACCTGTGTGTGTCGAAGCAGGTGCTCGGCACGCCGGCGAGCGGTGACATCGAGCAGAATACCCTGCCAGCAGGGCTGATCATTCGAATCGTCCATGTATGCGGCGCTGCACTGCAGCCAGCGCTCCTCAACACGAGAATCGAGCCTGAACTCAATCTGCAACGGCGCATCACTCCGGCGATGGGCATCGAATGTTGCCGAGAAGGCCCGGCGATCGTCAGGGTGAACGATCTGCAGCATTGACATACCTGGCACCTGGGACAGTCGACCCCGACCAATCAGCTTGAACGCCTGGGGACTGACGTAAGAAAGGGAGAGACCCGGGTCAGTTTCCGCAATGAAGATGATCGCCGGGGTCTCTTCAGCCAGGCGTCGATAGTGTTCCTTTGTCCGAAGCAGCGCGCGTTCCGTCTCATCCCGTTCGATGACCATCCCGAGAAATCGCGCGACGATCATCATACGTTCGATCTCGACAGCAGGCACTTCGCCGACCTCGGAACGGTAGATCGATACGGTCCCCTGCACGCGATGACTGCGCGTCGAAATCGGCAAAGCCACCATCGCTCTCACGCCAGCATCACGTACTCCCAATAGCTGGGCTGCCCAGTCTTCTTCGGCACTAACATCCGGAATCATGATCGGTTGCTGGTTTGCGACAACTGCGGCCTGGACCGTCCCCTGGTCGGCAACATCGATGACCTCGTTATCCAGGTGAACCAGTTGTGCGAGACCACGGGAACCAAGCATTTCCAGGTATTGTGAGGACTCGATACAACGATGAACAGCCCAGTTCGTTTGCAGGCCGGCCTCGCCGAGGAGGCTGAGCAACGCTTCGAACACCTCCGAAAACGACGCGCCGGTTGCGATCAGCTCCAGAATCCTCGACTGCCCCGCACGGAGGATATCGGCGACACGCCTGTCGGTAATGTCCTGCGCTGAACCTACGAATCGGGTGTAACGCTGCTCGTGCTCATCCCAGATAGGACCGCTGAAATCCCTCAACCAGCGGATGTCACCAGAGCGATGAATCACTCGATATTCGATGACCGGAGATTCTCCCTGGCGCAGCTGATCGTGCTTTCCGTTCACAAGATCGCGGTCTTCAGGATGAACGACAGACAGCCACCCCAGATCCTCGATCTCATCCGCCGTATATCCGCTGACAGACTCGACTCCGCGCGACCGCCGCTCGGTAACGATGTCTCCATCTGTTGTCATGTACAGGGAGTAAACATAGTCAGGAAGGACTGATGAGATCGCTCTGTACCGGTCGATGTCGACTGACTCGTCGTCCTCTTCCGGGGATGAGTCTCCCGCAGCATTCGGCTGATTTGAGCAGGTTTCGATAATTTCAGCCACTCGATCGATCTGTGAACTGCGCAGGAAGTCCCGGATTCCCAACCGGAAACCCTCGGCGACCAGATCAACGCCATTCGAGTCCGTAATCATGATGATTGGTGGGTGGGTACTCTGCCGGGAGA